>JAAGZM010000223.1 GCA_024206355.1 Gammaproteobacteria bacterium
TCGTGATTCATCATGGGGTGCTTGAGAAAGAAGAAAGTACTGAACTTGCTCCAATCCATGTATTGAGAAGTTGTAGTCTCGTAGTACTCTCCTATGTATTTAGCAATAACCTCTCCTTCTGATGTACTCAACACATCCTTCATGTGAGTATAGTACCTGTCATAATTCTTTCTATCTTTTAAGATAGCCAGGGAATCAATATCTGATATCATAATATAATACCTTTTCTGTTTTTAAGTAATGTTAGTTATTTCCCTTGTACCTTCCCGCATTTAAGGCAAATTCGTACCCCTACAACACGTGTTGCATAAGACCATTTATGTCGGCAAAACAATTCTTTTATAAATTTTTTCATTTTATTTTCCTGTATTGATCTATTAGTCCCCGCAAAAGCAAGGGATAGACTCATCGTTACCTTTAAACATATCTTGTTGGGCTAGTGCGTAATCCCGCATCTGCCGGTAGCTTGGCTCGTCTGGTCTGAATTTCTGGCCCTTCTTCTCTTCTGCTTTAATCCACCAGTCTGCTAGATCGGGCCTTTCTCGTATTATCGATGCTCGCTTAGACCTACCTTTTAAAAAA
>JAAGZM010000224.1 GCA_024206355.1 Gammaproteobacteria bacterium
CAGGCACAAGCACTTATTATTTAAGGCGCAGCGGATCTGCGCTAAGACTTGGTATTTCAAACTACAAAATAAACAATATCAGCGTGACAGCGGACGCTATTTTTAATGCGGTCGCTGGTGATGTTATATCTTTTACGGTAAGCGTTAACGGATCTTTCACGTTATTTGGAAGAGGTACAGGTGGTGCTCATTTAAATACTCTTATTGAATATGTTGAACTTGACTATGGGGTAGGTGTAACTCAGCTCAATGACGCAACAGCAAGCGACCACAGCGTGACTGGTTTGCAACCTGTGCTAGTTGATACGGTTGGTTCAAATAACGCTACAGGCTCAGGGTTCGACACAAGCACCAATAATTACTGGGTTAACCTCGGTGGTGGCGCTGGCGCTGAGCAAGACCTTACATTGGTTAATACTGTCCAATCATCAAGCGCAACTCTATTAACTGCAAGTCAAGCGTTTGTAGGTCAGTCAATTAATTCTGAACAGTTGACGACTGCTAGTTTATTATCGGTTGGTAGCGCAGGTTCGCAAACTGTTGTAATCACCAGTGCTGAACAGTTAACCGATGCTACGACAGTCAGCGTAGACCAAGCGTTTACAACTGTTAGCACCAACGCTGAACAGTTAACCGATGCTACGACAGTCAGCGTAGACCAAGCGTTTGAAACTGTAATCACCAACGCTGCCCAAGTAACCGATGCTACGACAGTCAGCGTAGACCAAGCGTTTGCAACTGTTAGCACCAACGCTGAGCAGTTAACGACTGCTACCACGCTAGCGATTGATACCGCAGGTTCACAAACTGTTACAATTATTAACGCTGCCCAAGTAACCGATGCCACGACAGTCAGCGTAGACCAAGCGTTTGCAACTGTTAGCACTAACGCTGAACAGTTAACGACTGCTAGTTTATTATCAGTTACTAGCGCAGGTTCACAAACTGTTGTTATCAGCGATGCTGTTCAAACAACCGATGCCACGACAGTCAGCGTAGACCAAACGTTTACAACTGTTAGCACCAACGCTGAACAGGACACTACGGCTAGCGTGATAACAGTGCCAGACCAAGACGCTTTCACCTTGGTTAATGCAATTCAAACAACGTCTAGCGATATTATTGAAGCAAGTCAAGCATTTATTACACAATCCATCTTGTCAGAGCAAAATACTATTGCTAGTATATCGTTTATCCCTGATGATGTGACCGTTATCAATGTCACCTCTTTTAATTTAAAACAACCAAGATATAGAATGAAGGTGAAATAATGGCTGTATATTCAAGCTCTAATTTTAAGCGCAATGGCGCACAACATTTAAAAGACAACTGTAATTTAGTTGCGCTAGTGGTTGACCCTGTTCAATCAGACAACTACGCCACAGCTTTTGCCAAAGTTATTGCGTCAACTGCGTATACTTCAAGTGATGTGACGTTAGCTGATGTAGGTAATAACTTGACTATCACGACTAACCCAAAAAGCGACATTGACCCGAGTGGTGTTGCCGCTGACACCGATGACATCGCTGTTTGTTATTTTGACACAGTAGCTCAAGAAGCCATCTTGGTTCAAGACGTTGTAGACCGCGAAATTCTTAACGGTGCTGGTGATACAGTTAATATCCCTGCTGGCGTAATTACTATTAACAACTTAGTGAGCGTGTAATGAGTTACCAAGCTATTGTTTATCAAAACCAAGATGATGTAGTTATACTTGACGAGGTTATGGACGGTGATAGCTTGGTTAATTTCACTGGCGCTGGTTTTGTCCGTTTGGGTGTGACCTTGGTTGATACATTAACCAATGAGGTGACTATCTTAGACAGCACAACTGACGCGGTTACTTACGAAATTGGTAAGATAACCTTGAAAATAGGTCACGATGTGCCGATGATAAATGAGCAAAGAAGTTACAGCGCTCGCATCATGGGTTATCGTACACTTATTGACAGTGGTGAAACATTAATTGACAAACTAAAAATTACTGTTAAATTATAATCATAAATATGAAAAGGTTGGTGAAATAATGCCTCAAGCTGAACTTAAATCGCTAGATGGCTTACCAGAATTAACGACTAGAGCTGATGTTCAATTAGACTCAGCTAATGTTGATGATATGACTGTTGAGGTTATATTTACAACAGGTCAGCGCGGTAAGCGTAGCATCACAGATGCAAACGGTGAGCTTATCACGTTCTATGAAGAACTGGAAATCTCAACTAGCGCTATTCGAACTGATAGACTTAATAAAGGTTTACAGGTCATTGATAACCATGATACTAGTAAAGGTGTCGCGGGTAGCTTTGGTGTCACCAGAGCTTTTGAAATTGTTAATGGTATGGTTAAAGGTGTTGCTCAATTTTCTAAGAGAGCTGAGGATATTTTTAACGATGTGAAAGGTGGTATTCTTAAGCACTTCTCACTTGGTTATAAAGTACACCGCTATCAACAAGTAGGCGAACAAGACGGTTTACCCGTGTTACGTGCTGTTGATTGGCAACCTACCGAACTTTCAATTGTCCCTGTTAGTTTTGAAACTGAAAACGGGATACGTTCCGAGTCACCAACTAATTCAGTAGAAATCGAATTTTTAACACAACCCAACGAAGAGGATTCACGCGCTATGCCTGATGAAATTTTAAACCCTGAAGGTGGTCAACAGCGTAGCGCGCCAGCCGCGCCAGTTGTTGCAGCACCAGAAATTAACGCTGACGCTATTCGTCAAGAAGAGTCAAAGCGTATGGCTGATATTTTACTTGTTACTCGTCAGGCTAAAATGGACGATGCAACAGCTATCGAATATTTTAATGCTGGTCACTCTGTTGAGCAAGCGCGAACTGCCGCTTTCGACAAGTTAACTGCGCAAGACGAACAACGCGCCATCCCGCAAGCGGGTAGCACTCCGCACATGCAAACCGTTGATGATGGTTCTGAAGCTCGTCAGATTCGCACTGAAGCAGTTACAGACGCTATCTTAATGCGAGCGCATGGTGAAGGTGAAATCGCTGGTAAGTTTAAGGAAATGTCTGATTTAGCTCGCGGTATGACTGGTTTAACCATGTCTGAAATGGTTCGTGAAGTTATTGGCGACCAAGCTAAAGGCGTTCATAGTAAAAATGAATTGTTCAAACGTGCTTTCAACTCGTCAAGCGATTTTCCAATTGCACTAGAAGCGGCTGTTAATAAGTCACTACGCGCAAGTTATGAAGAAAACGAAGCCACATACGAGCCATTAGGTCGTCGTGCAACGGTTACTGACTTTAAGAAAAAGAATATTATCCAAATGGGTGATATGCCAGACCTTAAAGACCTTAACGAACATGGTGAATTTGAGCGCTCAACACTAAGCGAATCAGGCGAAAGCTATTCAATCGCTACTGCTGGTCGTATTTTGGGTATTACACGTAAAGCATTGATTAATGATGATTTAGGTGTATTCACAATGATGTCACAATGGGGCGCGTCAGCTCGTCGTTATCAGCAAGATAAAGTCTGGGGTGCGTTACTTGGTTGGGACTTCACTAAGAATAAAGCTCAAGCTTACAATATGGCTGATGGTAAAAACTTCTGGCATGTTGACCATAACAACGTGGTTACTGGTGTTGGTTCAGCGTTATCGTTAGAAGCATTAGCCGAGGCACGTAAGCGTGGTCGTCAAGCTAAGACTAAAGACGGTAATCGAATGAACATTGATTACACGTATATCGTTGTTCCACCTGAATTAGAAACGCTAGCTAATCAGTTGTTAGTACAGGTTTACACACCTAACACGGCTGCTGACACTAATCAATTCCGTGGACGCTACCAAATTATTGTTGAACCGCGTTTGTCTGATACTGCTAACGGTGCAACTCAATGGTACATGTTTAGCGGCAATGCTCGCTTGCCTGTATTTGAGTATGCATTCTTAGCAGGTGAAGAAGAGTTAAACATTGAAACTCGTCATGGTTTTGATGTCGATGGTATGGAAATTCGCGCACGTACCGACTTTGGTGTAGGTCTTGTTGACCCGCTTGGCGGCTTACGAAACGCAGGAGTATAATATAATGGCTAAGAATTACATTAAATCAGGTTGTATTTTAACTGTCACGGCTATTGCTGCTGTGACAAGTGGTGAACCAGTTATCGTTGGTTCGTTGTTCGGCATTCCAATGACTTCAGCCGCAATCGGTGAAGAGTTTGAATTGAAAGTAGATGGTGTTTGGACGATTGCTAAAACAACGGCTAACACACCTGCTCAATTTGCTAAAGCTTACTGGAATGACACTGCCAAAGAAGTGACAACAACAGCATCGGGCAATACTTTAGTGGGTGTATTTAGTTACGCTTACGATGGTACAACCAGTGAAGCTGAAGTACGCTTGAATGGTAATAGCATTTAGATGAATGCTATTGATAAAACCTTTGAACGCGCTTCTCGTGCGTTCTTTGGCATCTTGGGTGTTCCGTGTTTATACACGGTTTACTCAAGTGGTCTTGACTTGGTTATAAAACCTCAAGTCATCATCAAAAAAGAGGTTGAAACCTTTGATTCAATGGGTATGCTCGTTGGTTATGAAACCCAAGCCACATTTAGCAAGTCAGAAGTCAGCCCCGTTTTTCGTGATGTCTTTATGTTGTTGCATAATGATGGTAGCACCAGTTATCAAGTGGAAAAGCTAGTGTCTGAAAGTAATACACAGATAACTATGATAGTGTTAGAACTTAAAGATGACTAGCCGAGTTAGTTATAGCATGGTTCAAATGAGCGGATTAATTCAGCGCTTTGACCAATACGGCATCAAAGGGCGTGGCGCTCTGGCTAACGCGATGAACCGTGGTAATACTTATTCACGGAATTTGGGTGTAAACGAGATCAAGAAATCAGTTAATCTTGACGAGGCGTTTATTAAAACTAAATTGAAAGCACTGAAGCGAGCTAGCCCTCAAAAGCTACGAACTGAGATTGGCACACCTTCGCGCGGTGTCCTGTTAACTCGCTATCCTCATAGCAAGGTTGACAAGGGTTACAATGTTAGAGTTAAGCGCGGTGGTGGCGGTACTGATATTACAGGTGCGTTCAGGATGAAGCTACGCGGCACTGGTGGTAAGTACGGCTTAGGTATTCGCTCTGGTGTTGCTGCTAGAATGCGCGGCTCGTTCAAGTCTCAAACTTTTGCTAGAATTCAAGCAATGAATAGGCGTACTAGAGGTCGTGGTGTTTGGATGATGTATTCGATGTCGGTAGGTCAAATGTTCAAGCTACTGCGCGATGATGTATCACAACCGACCATTGGTTTTATACGTCAAGAATTTTTGAAGAATTTGGAAAACTTATAATGCCAGTTGAAGCAACCGAAGTTATTAACGAACTAGTTGAGCGACTTGAGACAACAGGTTTACCCGTTCATTACGCTTACTTAGATATGATTGTTAGCGGTCACACTGTTAATTATCCTTTCATTGCAGTAGCGCCAGAAAGCGACAGTGAAATACCTCAAGGCAATGACAAGAAAGTTAAGATTGACAGGGTGGTTACAGTTGTCGCGGTTATTGAGCGTGTTCGGGGTGATACTATTATTCCGATGCAGCAATTAGATACAGTGTTGAAAAATGTTCGCTTAGCTTTGAGTTTTGACGAATACGACAAACCAAGTAATATGAAAGCGCTATCTTATGCATTAGGTTCAGCTAAGTTTAAGTTGCCTGACGCGGGTGATGAATATGTTTATTTTGAGCTTGATTTAACCGTTACTTATATGGAAACTCGATGATGAAAGATTACACAATTTTAAAAGAATTTTTATTAGACCGAGTGCTAATGAAACCAGCCGCCAAAGGCGATAAACCAGCGACCGTTAAGTTACGACTTGACCAAGCTAAACCACTGCTTGATAGCAAGCATATTAAATAGGAAATAAGATGGCTACAGAAACTTATATCGGCAAGGGTAGTATCTACCTTGAAGAAGTTGGCGGAACAACTGGTTTATTACCTGTTGGAAACGCGCCAAAACTTGAATTTGGCTTTGAAGAAGATAAGAAATCACTTCAAGATTTTGAAAGCGAAGGTGGTGGTGAAGTTGATTCAGTATCTATTATCACTGGTGTTACGGGTGCTGCTACACTTAATAGTTTTAGCATTGATAACTTAACCAAGTTATTGCGCGGTACGTCAGATTCAGATAGTGGCGGAATGCCTTCATCAACCGAGACATCAACTGCCTACCACGGTGCTTTAGTTTTATTTGGTCAACTTGCGTCAAAGAGTGTTGCAATTACGGTTACTAATGTGGGTGCTACTACGACTTATGTTGAAGGTACTGACTATAGTGTTAAGAACACGGGTATTTTAATTTTAGCCGATGGTAGTATTACGGATGGTTCTGACATCGAAGTTAGCTATACTACTGCGGCTCAAATGTCAGTTGAAGCGTTAACATCGTCAGCCAAAAAATACCGCTTAGTATTTGATGGTTTAAATGACGCTGATGGCGGTTCACCGATTCGTGTAGAAGCATTTATCGTTAAGTTAGACCCTGTTAGCACAATGGCGTTAATTACTGAAGATTTTGCGGCTCAAGAGTTGACATTCAGCGTAATTAAAGACGAAACTAAAACGGGTGCAGGTAAGTCGAAATACTTTATAGCTATTAAGCAGTAATAACCTAGTAACACGACTACCAACAAAAAGCCGCACTATCGCGGCTTTTTTTGTTTATGAATTGAGGAAAAGAAATGGCACGTAATGACGAAACTATCACGCTAAGAATCGAAGGTGAGGACGCTGGTTTTATTCGCGTAACCGAGCAGGTTGCTAACCAGTTGCGACAAATGGAAGGTGAAGCAAAAGACCTGCAAGCCGAACTAGATAAGATGGAAAGGCAAGATAGGTTAGTTAGCCAATTCCGTGAACTCAATCGCGTTACTCAAAGCCTTGAGGGTAATTTCGACCAGACGAGAGCCGCGCTAATACAAACCAGACGAGAAATGGGGCGAGGTGCTAACGCTACAGCCGAACAAGCGCAAAACTTAGCGAGAGTTGAGCGAGAACACAGAAATGCCAGAACAGCGCTCAGAACGCACGAGAGAGCGTTGCAGAATGTTAGGCGTGAAGCTGCTCGATATAATACCACCCTTGATGTCACTGACGACCAGCTAGCTAACGTTCGCAGGGAGCAACAACGCCTGAACGCTGAGCTAGCGCGGTCGCGTGGTGCTTACCGTGATTTAGCTACAGCTCAACCAAGAGTTAATGATGGGTTACGTGAAGGTGGTCGAAGTGCTGATGCAATGACTAGGGCGTTTAAGCGTTTAAGTCAGGCTTATATTGCATACACGCTAGCGCATCACGCGGCTAGCGGTGTTAAAGATCAAATAGATGAATTTGGCGAACTGGAAGAGGCATTGGTTGGTGTCCAAAAAACAGCCGAGGGAATGACTAAAAACGAACTCGCTGACATGGGTGATGAAATAAAGCGGTTGGCAACTGAGATAACCCCGACAGCCGCCACCGAGTTAGCTAAATTTGCTCAGGCTGCTGGACAAATGGGTGTTCAAGGTCAAGATGCTTTAATTGCCTATGTTAAGTTAGCCGACCAATTAGCTATTGCAACCGATTTAACGGGTGACGCGGCTGTTACTGCCTTAACCAGAATTGTGAAGTTATCCACATCGACACAAGATGAAATTAGCAACTTAGGTGCGTCATTGGTTGCGCTAGGTAATACATCAAGTGTGACTGAATCTGAACTATTGCATTTCGCTAATGATGTTATGACTCGAATTGGTTCTACTGCTAACGTCAGTGGTGACGAGGTTCTAGGTTTAGCAGCGTCATTAGCTGAGCTAGGTATTCAACCAGAAAGGGCTAGCACATCGTTGCAAAAACTATTCGCATTTATTGTGGACGCTGTTAATAACGGTGGTGACGCAATGAAAGTGTTTCAAGACATTACGGGTGAAACGGCTGAAGTATTGAGAGATGAATTTGCCGAGTCAGGTACTAAATCATTTGAACGACTGGTTAAAGGATTCGTGACCGCCCAAAAATCAGGGCAAGGTTTTAAAGTTCGGTTAGCTCAAATGGGTGAGACAGGTACAATCGTCAATGGTGTGGTTAATACACTCGTAGGTAGCTTTGACAGAATGTCAGAACGTATTAAGTTTTCTGGCGAAGAGGCTGCTAAAAATACCGCACACATAAACGAAGCTGGTAAGTTTTATGCTACACAAAACGCTGAAATTGGTAGAATGCGTAATAACTATAAAAAACTGTCAGCATCTATTGGTGAGGCGTGGGGTGATGAAACTCAAGAAGCCATTGACGCTATAAACCAACTATTAGTTGACAATAAGGATCAACTTGTAGACGTTGCTGAAATTGCAGCCGATTTTGCTGAAGCATGGGTGATAATGCTTTCTAGGATTGCTAATACTGGTGAATCATTAACAGGGTTGGTTGGTGAAACCAAAGTAATTCAAGGCATTGTCTTCACATTTCAAACCTTGATGGAGGCAATAGGGGGCGCTTTCAATATACTGCAAGTGATTATGAACAATGTGGTTCTTGAATTTCAAAAACTTGCTAATAAACTCACGTTTGGTTCATTTCAAAAAGATATTGAAGAGACTCAACATAGACTTAATGGTTTAACTCAGTCGTTCGTTGACTCAGGCGATAGAATTAAAAAAAGCTGGCGCATTTTAGGTGGTGCTACAACCACCGCATTTGAAGATTTAAAAGATGGTATTGAAAAATACTCCAAAAGCATTAACGACCTTAGTGTTCAAGACCAAGTGGCAATCGAGAGTGTCAGGCGGCAAAAATCAGGTTTAGCCGAGTTGAATGGAGAGTATAGACGATTGCTTAATGCATTGCTTAGTGCAGCTAAGGAAAAAAAAGTCGCAATCGCTCAGCAAAAAGAAGCCAATGAAGTTGATGAAAAAGCAACTCAAATAACCGAAGAAAAGCGAACTGAAGAAGGAAAGTCGCTAATCGCCCAACGCCATTTGGCAACCGTAGGTAAGGAAGTCGAAGCGAGTGAATCTGAGCGACTTGAAACCAGTAAAAACCTATTAGAGCAGATAAAAAATAGCAATGTTGAAATACGGAAATCAACCGAAGAAGCGGCTAAGTTAAACAAGGCTCATGCTGATGGTGCTATCACTGATTACGAATATTACATAGGTCTTGATAAGATAACCAAGGAGATTGATGAGCAAACAACTTTACAAGGTAAGCTAGGTGCTGAAGTCGCTAAAACGGGTAATACTTTTTCAAGCTCAGTTAAGGACGTTAACGAGTACACAGGTGCAGTCAATAAAGCTCAAATTGTAGTTGATAAACTTGTTTCTGAAATTGATTCCCAAGAAAAAGCATTGAAAGGGATGGTTAAAGGAACAACTGTTTACAACAAGCAATTAGCTCTATTGAATCAAACCCGCAGTAAAGCCATCGACGCACAGCGCGAGTTGCGAAACTTACAAGACCTTGAGAACAAGACTGTTAGTGAGCTTAATATTTCTTACCGCCAGTTGAGTAAGGAAATGGAAATCCTAGAGGAGCGCTATCGTAGAAATGAGTTAACCGCTGGTGCTTATGCAAACCAGAAAGCGATACTAGCTGAAAAGCTCGCAATCGTTAAAGGTTATTTAGGTGACAATGCTCAATTGCTTGATAAAACTAACAAAGCTTATCGAAATGCTGCGAGCGGTATTGACGCTTACAACAAGGCTTTAGAGAAAAATACAGACATATTAGCGGATAACTTAGAAAAACACCGTAAGCGAATTGAATTGTTAAAGCAGGAACGTGACGAGCAAATTAAAAACCAATCGTTGAGTTTTGCTGATTCTGATTACAGTGGTTTTGACATCGACGATATTTATGAAGAAGAACAGCGATTGCAGTCATTAATCAGGCTTAATAACAAAGCTGGTTTTGTCAGTCGCCCTGTTGCCGAACTAGCTACCACTCAGTTACGGGAACAATTAGACCGATTACAGAAGTTAAGAGAAGAGCTGAAAATTGAATCTGGCAAGGTTGATAAACGCTTTCCTGTCAAATACTATGACGAAGAGCGTGATCGATTTGGCAAATTTAAAGTGGGTAAAGATAGTGAGGGTGGTGAACATTATTACGATGAGAAAATGGGTAGAGGAAAGTTTTACCCTGACGATGAAAAAAAGGCTATTGAGCAAAGCAACAAGGCGGCAACATCACTCAATAACGCAGCAGTTACCCTTGAAAAAGCAGCACAACAAATGTCGTCAGCATCTTTGCCAAGTATTATCAACATTCAATTGCCAACAGGGATAACACCTATTGAAGTTGCAAACGACCAATCTCGTGATAATCTATTGAACTTGCTGAACATACAGAATCAAGGTAAACAATAATGCAGATAGATACAATAACCATACCTGACAACCGACTGTACTGGTCGAACAAGCTTCAGCGCTCACCGCTAGTGCAGCAAAAAGAATACATGACAAACGGGGCGCTTGTCACTGAGCGCTCAACTAAACTAGCTGGTATTCCCTTGGTTTTAGAGTCGGGGGAGTCAGGTTTTACCCGTGACATTTTAGAGCAATTAGTGCAACATGCTATTGATACACCAGCAGAATTTACAATAACGTTGACAGATACCACACAACATACTGTAATATGGGACATTCAAGATGACGGCTCGCATGTGCAAGGTACGCC
>JAAGZM010000225.1 GCA_024206355.1 Gammaproteobacteria bacterium
CGTGGTTTTGATGTTGATTACACTACAATTCAGCGCTGGGTTGTTCATTTTGCACCTCTTCTTGAGCAAAAATTTCGTCTGCAAAAAGGAAAACCATGTGGTCGATGGCGTTTTGATGAGACTTATATTAAAGTAAAAGGCTAGTGGAAATATTACTACAGAGCTGTTGATAAGTATGGTGAAACTATAGATTTTCTTCTAACAGCTAAACGAGATAAGAAAGCTGCTTTACGTTATTTGAAAAAGGCTATCGGTACCAATGGGAAGCCTGGATTGATCAATATCGATAAAAGCGGAGCCAATACAGCGGCCGTCAAACAGTACAATAAAGAAGAAAGAACGAGGATCATAATCCGGCAGTGTAAATACCTGAATAATATTGTACCCAAAGCATTCACTGCGTTCATGGGGCAGGCTCCACCCAAAACATTCACTGCGTTCATGGGGCAAGCTCTACCCAAAACATTTCCTACGGTCATACCCAAAGCAGTCGTTTCACTCCTGGGGCAGGCTCTGGGGCAAGCTTTAGAGCAAGATCACCGGCTGAGAAAAAAGATCACTAAACC
>JAAGZM010000226.1 GCA_024206355.1 Gammaproteobacteria bacterium
ACAATGATCTAGTGTTGCCAAAATACTCTGGGGATTTCTAACTTTTCGATTTTCTAGATTCAATCCCTCAAATGCCTGAGGACTAGTTACTTCATGCATTAAATGACGATCTACATAGAGTAAAGCTGCTTCACCAGGTTCCTGATGTACTAAATGGGCATCCCAAATTTTTTCATACATAGTCTTTTTCATTGGTTTTTCTATCACCTTGTTTATTTATCTATATTGAACCATAGATTCCACCTCAACGTCTTGTCTTATTAGATGGTAAATTTTTATAGAGAGTATGAGTCTTAGTTATATCAATTAAATATCTAGATTTCACTAAACTGCTTATAAGCTTCATTGAACATGCCGCCATTGTTCTTATATAAGCACAATAATTGACTAAATTACATTTTTGTGCTTATATAGCTACATTAATAGGATATTTTATGATGCATCGGCAACACATAGGTCAAAAACTAAAGGCTTCAAGAAAGGGCAAAAAAATGTCCCAAACGGAAGCTGGCAGGAGCATTGGCGTCAGTCATGCCGTTATTTCAAAAATCGAGACTGGTAAATATACAGGGTCACTAAAAATTTATGAGAAGTACATAACTTCAATGGGATATTTTTTAACTATTGAATCTGAACTACCACAAATGCCAGAATTCGAGTCGTTAAGTAAGTTATTTAGTGATGAATAAAAGCGTAGTTTTACCTTCATCAGTTAACCAAATATCGGTTCAAAGAGCCGATATAGATAATAACCTTCAGTTAGGCATTTTAACGCACGGATCACATTTTTCATTTCAATACACTCAACCTGATATTCCTGTTTCTTTATCGATGAAGATTAGAGACGACTCTTATAACCACGGTGTCATACATCCAATATTTAGTCAAAATCTCCCAGAAGGTTTCACAAGAAGATACATCGCAGATAAGTTAGCAAGATTTGGGAAAATTGATGACATGTATTTTTTGGCCTTACAGGGTACAAATGGTATCGGCGCATTAAGCTATGATGCAGGAATACAATTACCAGAAGTAGAGCAAATATCACTTAAAGAGATCCTATCATGGAGCTCAGCGAAAGAGCTATTTCCACAACTTTTAGAAAGATATTACTTACGAGGAATTTTGTCAGGCATTCAACCGAAAGTAATGATCAGTACCAGTGAAACGGAAAGAGCAATTGTTCAGCAAAAAGATATTATCGTTAAAACTTGTGATGAAGAATTTCCACTTTTAACGGTCAATGAATTTGTTTGCATGGAAGCAGCACGTGCTTGTTTACTAGAGCCTCCTGTAACCTATTTGTCAGATAATCTTGAACACTTTATTATAGAACGATTCGATTCAGTTGATAACAAAAGACTAGCATTTGAAGATTTTTCTACTTTAATGAACAAGCCCGGGGATGAAAAATATAACTCCTCATATGAAACTCTTTTAAAGGCTGTAAGAGTCTATACAGGTTCAATCGAAGAAGTCACAAAAGCCTACAAAATAGTAGTATTCAGTTGTATTATTGGGAATGGAGATGCCCATCTTAAAAACTTCGCACTGCAATACTCCTTAGGAAAGCAAGATATTATTTTATCACCTCCCTATGATATAACTCATACGATAATCTATGAGACTATTGACAATGATATGGCGCTTAGAATAAAAAAAAGTAAAGCATTTCCAAATAAACAAGAGCTTATCCGACTAGGAGCAGAAGCAGGTGTTCTCAATTCTGATCAGATTGTTGAATTTATTTCTGATCATGCCAGTGATTTCATAAAATCCTCTGAAGAAATTAAGCTAATGAAAGGATTAAAAGAATCAATTGAACATTCAATATCGATTGCAAGTATCTCAGCACCACCCATCAAACAGTATAGACATAACAAAAAAAGAAAATATGACTGATAACTTATCAAAAAAACAAATTGCTGCCCTCAAAGAGCAATTACAAATCACCGAAGCTGAATTATCCAGTTTGTTACAAATCTCTGAACAAAGTGCTGATGTTGTAGAGCTGGATCAATCGAGGGTCGGCCGATTATCAAGAATGGATGCAATGCAACAGCAACAAATGGCAAGTGCAGGAAAGCATCGTCTGCAATTGCAACTAACTCTGATAACCAAGGCAATTAAAAAAATCGCTGATGATAGCTATGGTTATTGCATTGAATGCGATGAAATTATTGCATATGCCAGACTGCAGATCCGTCCTGAAAGTGAGTTATGTATTGATTGTCAAAACAACCAGGAAATTGGTCAGTAATGATGATTAGTAGGCATTAACAGGTTAATGCCTACTCTGGGTGCTGCTAAACAACTCGCTCTATCAATGCAGCGATACCTTGGCCACCTCCAATACACATAGTAATGACAGCATACCTACCACTAACTCGCTGTAACTCATGTATTGCTTTTACACTGATCAACGCTCCAGTAGCACCAATAGGATGTCCCAACGATATACCTGAACCATTAGGATTGACCTTTTCCATATCTAATTCTAAATCCCGACAAACAGCGTAGGCTTGTGATGCAAAGGCTTCATTAATTTCCCAAACATCAACCTCGTCTTTATTTATGCCTGTCTTTTCAAGGAGTGTCTTCACAGCCGGTACAGGACCAATACCCATTATCTCTGGCGATACTCCTGCAAAACTATAACCTACAAGTCTTGCAAGTGGTTTTAAACCTTTGGCTTTTGCAAACTCGCTATCAGCCATTACAACTGCTGCTGCCGCATCATTAATACCTGAGGCATTACCGGCTGTTACAGTGCCATCTTTCTTGAAAACAGGTCTAAGTCTTGCCATATCTTCAACTTTACAATCCATCCGCACATGCTCATCATTATCAAATGTGACAACGCCTTTACGGGTCTTCAGTTCAATCGGCAGGATCTGACCATCAAAGCGGTTTTCTTCAATAGCACGTTGTGCACGTTGATGACTCTCGACTGCAAATTCATCCTGTTGCTCACGGCTGATATCCCATTGTTCAGCGATGTTTTCAGCAGTCACTCCCATGTGGGTATCACCAATTGGGCAAGTGAGAGCACCTGTCATAGGATCAACCATTTGGCCATCACCCATTTTTTGACCAAACCTTGCAGTTGGAAGCCAATAAGGTACACGAGACATTGATTCTGCACCACCAGCTACTGCTGCCTCACAATCTCCTAGTAGGATCATCTGGGCTGCAGAGATAATGGCCTGTAAACCTGAACCACAAAGTCGGTTTACAGTAAGTGAAGGTGTCGACTCAGGTATTCCAGCTTTCAGCGCTGCAACACGACTGATATACATGTCTTTACGATCTGAATGAGCAACATTGCCTATAACACAATGCCCAATATCATCAGCGGTCATCCCTGACTTATCTACCGCAGCAGCAATAACCTGCCCTGCGAGTTCAGTTGGTGGAATGCTTTTTAATGAACCACCAAAATCAGCTATAGCCGTTCGCATACCACTTAAAAATACTACTTCACGTTGTGTCATTTTTCCCTCACAAATTTATTTACTTGTTAAAATTGTTCATCAGCAACAGACATAATACTGTCACTTCCAGATTTTATCACTTCAATATGACTAAAAATTCTTGGTAATAGGTGATCAAAGTAAAAATTCGTAGTTTTTAACTTAGTATTTAAAAATTCCATATCACCTTCACCTGTATCCAATATCGATTGAGCCTTCAGTGCTGATTTAGCCATCAACCAGCCACCACAAATATAACCATACAGCATTAACAAATTAACACTTACGCTGGGTGCTGCCAAAGGGTCATTCTGACTATTATCAAGTAACCATGAACGAGCTTGCTGACCAATTTCTACGGCTTGCTGCAAACTATCAGCTAACACGCTAAATTGACTATTAGTCTCTAGCTGGTTCACAGTACCTTGTATTTCATCCAATAAATCTTTGAGATGTTCACCCTTGTTCGATAAGGTTTTTCGACCTACTAAATCAAGCCCCTGTATCCCCGTGGTTCCCTCATAGATCGTTAAAATTCTTGCATCTCTATAATATTGTGCTGAACCCGTCTCTTCAATAAACCCCATGCCACCATGTATCTGGATACCATGAGATGTCATTTCTTGAGCTAATTCAGTTAACCAACCTTTTACAATTGGCGTAAAAAGCTCTACTCTAGCTTTATGTTTGATATGACTTGTATCATCAGTTGCATACTTGGCTAAATCATTTTCAGCACTTGCTACATAGGCTAATGCCCGCATTGCTTCAATACTTGATTTCATTAGCATCAACATTCGTCTTACATCAGGATACTTTATTATAGGGATAGCTGTTCCATCTTTAGTTGAGCCTTGTGTACGCTCTTTAGCATAAGCTAAGGCTTGCTGATATGAACGCTCTGATAGTGCAAGCCCTTGCAACCCAACTCCCTGACGAGCATGGTTCATCATAGTAAACATACAAGCTAAACCGTTGTTTTCTTCTCCAATAAGATAACCAATAGCACCTTCTTTATCACCAAAACTCATCACACAGGTTGGACTCGCATGAATGCCGAGTTTATGCTCTAAAGAAACGCAGTTAACATCATTATTCTCTTTAGTCGCATTTCCATTTTCATCCAATAAAAATTTGGGAACCAAAAATAATGAAATGCCTCTTGCTCCAGCTGGAGCATCCGGCAGACGAGCTAGTACCAAATGAACAATGTTATCTGTCATCTGGTGATCGCCCCAAGAGATAAATATTTTCTGACCACTAATCCTGTAATGCTCACCTTCTGGTATTGCTTTGCTTTTGATAGCAGCAAGATCGCTACCTGCACCAGGCTCGGTGAGATTCATTGTTCCAGTCCAGCTGCCTTCAATCATTTTAGGCAACCAGGTATTTTTTATTTCAGTAGATCCATGTTGTGCTACCGCAGAGATAGCTCCTTCATTGAGCATTGCTATCAAGGAGAATGCTAAATTAGCACTCTGCCAAATTTCCGAAACAGCTGTTCCCAACAAGCCCGGTAAATTTTGGCCTCCAAATTCCTCAGGTCCTAAGAGTGATTGCCAACCATTTTCACTAAACTGCTGATAAGCCTCATCGAAACCTGGTGTTTGTTGCACACCCCCATCAGCAAGTTGTGCCCCATTTGTATCACCGATTATATTTAAAGGAGCAATGACATCAGTACCCAATTTACCGGCTTCAGTTAAGATCACCGATGCTAATTCACTATTGATATCTTCTAGCTTTGCATCACTGCAATACTTATCAAACTCAGCCAACTCATTGATAACGAACTCTGCGTCTTTGTAAGGATGTCTGTATTCACTCATAATTATATTCCTAAATTTTGTAGGCAACTATTAAAGCGAATATTGGACAAATCAGCAATAACGGAATAAGATTAAAAACAGACATATTAGGACATATTTATTAAAATTTAAGTCGATATTTACTAAGGTAGTCACATTTAACAGATATAATAGGACATCGGCATTGTTTTCTATAAAATCTATGAAGACTAAAAACAATACAATTTCTGTTCATTTTGCTTGTACCGTTGTTGCAGCTGCTAAACGCAAAGGTCTTGATCATCGATTATTACTTAAAAATGCCAATCTGAATGAAGCCGCATTACAAAAACCTCAATTAAGGATTGCACCAATCCAATTCAGTCAGATAATTGAAGCTATGTGGATACTTGCTGATGATGAGTTTTTAGGAATGGCAAGTCACCCTACACGACATGGCACTTTTGCTTTGATGTCAAAACAAGCTGTTTATTGTCAGGATCTCTATAAAATCTTTATGCATATGAAGTTATTTTATAATCTGGTTACAGATGGAATACAACTCGATTTTAACGTAGTAGGAAAAGAAGCCTGCTTTAGTATGACCTTAAATGATCCAACTAAAGATCCTGATCATACATTACAAGAATACTTATTATTAATTTGGCATCGATTCCCGAGCTGGTTAATTGGCAAATTGATCCCCTTAAAATCTATTCACTTTGATTACGATGAACCTAAACATAAAGCTGAATATAAATTAATGTACCCATGTGAAGCAAAATTTAATCAGCCAAAAACCTGCCTTATTTTTGATAGCAACTTGTTACAAACGCCTGTCGTTCAGTCGCCAAAAACATTGAAACGATTTCTACGACGTGCTCATTTAGAATGGTTTGTACGTCAAGCTTACTATCAGGTTTATACGCAACGCGTAGTAAATTATTTTATTCAGAGTAAAACTTTTTCTACAACTAGAATGGATGATATTGCAAATAAGCTGCATTTAACAACTCGCACATTAAGACGTAAACTACTTGAAGAAGGAACAACCTTCCAACAATTAAAAGAGAACGTTCGACGAGATGAAGCTATTCATTTACTCAGTCAACCATCATTATCAATATCTCAAATTTCTAGTCAGCTAGGATATTCAGAGCCAACTGCTTTTACCCGTGCTTTTAAAGACTGGATGGGAATTTCACCTAAAGCATATAGGGTTAAATAGC
>JAAGZM010000227.1 GCA_024206355.1 Gammaproteobacteria bacterium
AAGTCAATAAGTCTAAAAAACGTGCAATCAAATGTGTAGGCAAACTCACTCAATGGGTGAATACTAATCCTTCTGTAAGTTGCTGTTTTGAAATAAATAACCATAAGTCAGAGCCGGTCAACTGAGGATTCTAGGTTAAAAAGCTTGATATGATCTATCAGACTGCCGTCTTTCATCCATGATTGTAATACTTCAGGTAATTCTGCAGAGCGTTTGGTAACTTCTTTCCAATATTCTAGTCTAGTCTCATCATTTCCCACAAACCGTTTGAAGTCTGAACGGTCAGGAATTTTAGATAAAGGTAAGCTATTTATGAATGACTCTGATGGTGCTAATAATAATACATTTTCGAGATATTTGCCATCTGGTTTTCGCCAACCGATGTATTTATCAAGCCATCCAGGAGTGATAGTTTTGGAAAAATGTGGTAATAAAACAAGGCCCTTTTCTACACCGTATGGTAAAGACATATGGTAATCAATTAGCCCTCCATCACGGTAATACCCCGGTTTTGCTCCAGGTATATTATTAATACCATCAACGATAAGTGGTATAGAGCCAGAAGCAAGGATCGCTAATTGCAAATTTTTTTTATTGAGGGCAACCTTATCTGTAGGAAAATCATTCATATTGAAAAAAGGAGGTAATTCAATTTGATGGTGAAATAGGGTACGTTTAAAGAATAAATTGAGTGATTTTCTACTCACAAAATTAAAGAGTGTACATAATAGTAAACCAGGTATCAGTAGCGCTGGATGTTCAACATTGAGAAGACCGCGACCCCGATCAGCAAAAAGATTTAGTTTAAACTTTTTATTGTTCAGTATTTCATCAACGCCGTTGTCTTTAAATAGACCATCAAGAATTTTACTAAGCTCTCGAGTAATTTCCGCTTTGTCGGCTGTCTCAGAATATCTTTGTTCAAAATAGAGTTTTTCAAAATTATCGAATGCTCTTTGAAAATCTGCTCGACAGTAAGTTGCATATCGCCAAGCACCAATTGATGAACCAATTAAGTGAATAGGATCATTAGAGGTTTGTAGCCAGCTACCAAATAAAAACTGATCGAGCCCATGAAGTACAAGCCATTTAGGACCACCAGCAGCGCCGGCTACAACTTTTATATCAGATGCTTTTAGACCATGCTCTTTAATATGTGAGTAAGCATTGCTACCAGCATAAAGGCAGAGGGGACTAGGAGCAGTCAATTATTGAGCTACAAGTTATAAATCGAGTAGTTTATTAACTGCTTTAATTAGGCGAGGAGGATTGAATGGTTTAGTTAGCCATCCAGAAGCGCCTGCAGAGCGTCCATCAGTCTTTTTAGTATCACTTTGCTCTGTGGTAAGTAGAAGGATAGGGGTACTCTTATAATCACTCATTTGGCGTAATTTACTAGTCATAGTAATTCCATCCATTTCATCCATGTGTAAATCTGTAATGACGAGATCAGCGCTATGCTCATTGGCAAGTTCTAGTCCCGTATTTCCATCATCTGCAGTTAATACAGTATGGCCTTCAGATTCTAGAATAGTTCTTACAAGTTCTCGCATTGTGCGTGCGTCATCTACCGCTAATATTAGAGCCACTTTTGACATCCTTTTATAAATACTATAATTATTTATAGCTTACTATTTGGTATCAGACAAGATTGTTTAGTGAGAAATTGTAAATTTTAATTAATTTTTTTTATATATGTATTATCTTTGAAGAAAAGCAACAAATAATTATTCATTATGATAGATTTAGTGAAAATTATCTTTACAGCTAAACATATTTGGAGTTCAAGTTAATGAGCGGTGATAATCAACTCGATTTTGATAGTAAAGTCATACATGCAGGACAATTTCCAGACCCTTCAACGGGGGCTGTTATGCAGCCAATATATGCAACTTCAACCTACGCCCAATCTAGCCCAGGAGTTCATCAAGGCTTTGAATATGGTCGTTCAGAAAATCCAACTAGAATGGCATTTGAACGCTGTATTGCTGAGCTGGAAGGTGGCAAACTGGGGTTAGCATTTGCATCAGGCTTAGCTGCAATGACAGCTGTACTAGATCATTTAGACGCTGGCTCACATGTGATTTCTACAGATGACCTGTATGGAGGTAGCTTTAGACTGTTTAATCGCATCAAAACACGCACATCTAATTTGACATTCACTCAAGTAGATATGGCTGATATGCAAGCTTTAGAATCTGCAATAAAGCCTGAAACAAAATTAATATGGGTAGAATCGCCCTCTAATCCTTTATTAAAAATTGCTGATATGAAAGCTATATCTGCTTTCGCTAGAAAGCATGGATTGATTACCGTTTGTGATAACACCTTTGCAACTCCTTACAATCAACGTCCTATTGAGTTTGGCTTTGATGTCGTGATGCATTCAACGACTAAATATATCAATGGTCATTCTGATATAGTTGGAGGAGCACTTGTTGTTGGTGATAACGATGAGTTGATAGAGTCGCTAAAGTTCTTGCAGTTTGCTGTGGGTGCTATTGCTAGTCCTTTTGATAGCTTTTTGGCGTTGCGTGGATTGAAAACATTAGCCTTGCGAATGGAAAGGCATAATAAAAATGCTCTTGAGATTGCTCAGTGGTTAGAACAACAAAGTTCGGTTACACAAGTTATTTATCCTGGATTGGAAAGTCATCCACAACACCAATTGGCTGCTAGCCAGATGGGTGGTTTTTCAGGGATGGTTTCTTTGTTTCTTGACGGCGATCTAACTAGATGTCGAAGGTTTCTTGAAGCGCTGAATTTATTTACATTGGCAGAGAGTTTGGGAGGTGTAGAGAGTTTAGTGAATCATCCTGCAATTATGACGCATGCTTCTTTGCCTGCTGAGCGTAGGAACGAACTTGGTATTGAAGATAATTTTGTGAGGTTATCTGTTGGTGTTGAGAGTGTGGGTGATTTGATTGCTGATTTAGAGCAGGCTTTGGCTATTGGTTGAGAAGATTAGCTGGTGAGTATTGATCGGTCAGTGGCCGCACATCTTGTTGCCAATCTGGTTTCTTGGTCAATCGACGTTCAAAATCATAAAAATTTACACCTATATTACTTAAGCTTTCTCTTAGTTCTTTACTAAGAGATGGCTTAATCGCATTTAAATTGCTTTTAAAAGCATAGATAATTCGATTGCCAGATTTTTTCGAGTGAATATAGTTAAAATCACCAAATACGTTTTGGTAAGTAACAGACTCATGATCATATAACTTCTTATTCGAGAATGTATTAGCTATCAAGAGACCATCATCACTTAGAAGTTGCTTTATTTCTTTTAAAAACTCCTTAGTCATTAAGTGCTCAGGTATATAGTCTCCGTTAAATGCATCAAGAATTATGAGATCATAATTTTTCTGTTTTCTCAGCTGGCGCTTTACAAAAACCCGACCATCTATAGTAATTACTTTTTGTTTATTGCTTTGCTGATAAAAAAACCATTTTTTGGCTACCCGCACAACAGCTTCGTCAATTTCAACAGTATCTATAGTAGCTGTATTAAAGTTATTTTCGAGACTAGTTGGTAAAGTTCCTCCTCCAAGACCAATAATAAGTATGGATTTAGGCTCTTTAATTAGCGATATCCCCGCCATTACCAATTTAGTGTAACTAAAAACAAGATAATCAGGATCGTCTGGATTTATACAACTTTGATAATCAGGAGATTTAGAAAGACGGCCAAATACCATACATCGTTTACCAGATTTTTCTTCTATCATTATATTTCTGTATAGTGATTTTTCTGAATGTAGAATTTCAGCTGAAATATTTGTCATAAAAACAAGTGCTAATATACTAACTAGTAGTTTCTTCATCAGGATTCCAAGAGCTTAGCTGACATGATATGCCAAGAATTAATAAACAAAAAATAGTAGTAAATAAAATCTGATTTATTTCAAAATATCTAACAAAGTAAAAAGCTGTACCTATTGTGCCTAATGCACTACCTAAAGTTGAGATAAAATAAAGTCTTCCAGCAGTATGGCCACTAGCTGCCTGAGATTTGACTAGCAAGCGAA
Source organism: Gammaproteobacteria bacterium (assembly GCA_024206355.1). Lineage (GTDB taxonomy): Bacteria > Pseudomonadota > Gammaproteobacteria > Enterobacterales. The sequence continues at coordinate 4,029 of JAAGZM010000227.1, forward strand.
TAGAGTAAGGGGAGATCATTCCTAAACTAAGTGCCGGTAGGAAAAATAATAATGTCGCAGCAATAAAGGAACCGTAACGAGGGTCATCAGTTACAATAAAAGTAAGGTTCATAATGACGTCGGATAAATAAATGGATGGAAGCATAGAGATGCCTGAACCAATAAATAACCAGCCATATTTTCTGAGGCTAGGTTTTATCATTGAGAGTTGACCTCCTAGAAGGTAGCCCAATGAGAGAGCGATGAGAAATATGCTGATTATGCTTCCCCAAATATATATTGAACCGCCAAACCATGGGGCAAGTATCCTTCCTCCCATCATTTCTACTGCCATAACAGCAAAGCCGCTGGAGAACGCCATTATATATATTAAAACTCTGACCATGCTAATTTACACTTATGTTCGACATTATGTTACATTTCATTTTTATAATAGTTAAGTATACCTTAAGCTATATTTCTTATCTGATTTAGTTGGTTATAAAGTAGAGAATTAATAATAATTTCAACACTTGCATAATTTAGTTAGCTTTATGTAATTCAAATTTTGATTACATGTACGGAGAGATAAATGACTGCTAATAGTCAAGGAAACAAATCTTCACATTCTGAAATAAAATATCGAAGGGATTATAAATCTCCTGCTTTTTTTCTTTTGGAAAGTAAGATATATTTAAAATTAAGTGAGCAGAAAACAACTGTGATAAGTTCCTTAAACTTTAAAAGGAATTTAGATTCAGAAGAACTCATTGAACAACCTAGGCAGCTTATTTTAAATGGGGTAAAGCTTAAATTGTTAGATATTTCTCTAGATGGAGTTTCTATGCCTAGAAGTAGCTATCAGTTTAGTGAAGAGTATTTGTTAATTCAAGATTTGCCTGACCAATTTACACTAGAAATAACCACAGAGATTAACCCTCAAGCAAATACAAGTCTTCAAGGTTTATACAAATCAGGTGATAAATACTGTACACAATGCGAAGCTGAAGGTTTTAGAAATATCACCTATTTCCCTGATCGCCCTGATGTAATGACAATCTTCACCACAAAAGTTGAAGCTGACAAAACTAAATACCCATTTCTACTATCAAATGGAAACCTCATAGACAGTGGTGATCTTGAAAATGGAAAACATTTTGCTACATGGCATGATCCATTTCCTAAACCTAGCTACCTATTTGCTCTAGTGGCGGGCAATTTCGATTTGCTTGAAGATACATTCATTACAATGTCAGGTCGCGAAGTAGCTTTAAAAATCTACGTAGACAGTGGCAAACTCAACCAATGCCACCATGCTATGGAATCACTAAAGAAAGCGATGACATGGGATGAAGAGGTCTACGGTTTAGAATATGATCTTGATATCTACATGATTGTAGCTGTCAGTGACTTTAATATGGGGGCAATGGAGAACAAGGGCTTAAATGTATTTAATACTTGTTTTGTTCTTGCCAATAATAAAACGGCAACAGATGCCGATTTTGAAGATGTTGAAAGTGTTATTGCCCATGAATATTTTCATAACTGGACGGGCAATAGGGTAACTTGCAGAGATTGGTTCCAGCTAACTTTAAAAGAGGGTTTGACTGTATTTCGTGATCAAGAGTTCAGCTCTGATATGAATTCACGAGCAGTGAAGCGTCTAAAAGATGTTCTAGCGATTAAAAACGGCCAATTTGCAGAAGATGCTGGGCCTATGTCTCATCCTATAAGACCAGATTCCTATGTCGAAATGAATAATTTTTATACTCAAACTGTCTACAGCAAAGGTGCTGAAGTTATCAGAATGATTGAAACAATCGTCTGTAATTCAGGTTTTAAAAAGGGTATGAAGCTCTATTTTGAACGACATGATGGACAGGCTGTAACTTGTGAAGATTTTATCTGTGCTATGGAAGATGCAAATAATGTTGATTTAAGTTTGTTTAGAAACTGGTATAGGCAAGCAGGAACACCAGAGCTTGACGTTAATGCCCACTGGGACTCCTCTAAAGGTAAATATACCTTAACAATAACCCAGTATTGTAAACCCACTCCAGGACAACCTCACAAAGAACCCTTTTTGATACCACTTCGACTAGCATTATTTTCAAAAGCAGGTGAAATGCAAAACCTCGACATTGCTAACTCAGACATCAAATGCAAGATTGTTGATAATGGTGCTTTTTCAGGTAAAGAAGCGGTTATAGAAATTACAGAGCACCATCAAACAATAGTTTTTTCTGGACTCAATGAAAAGCCAATACCATCTTTGTTGCGAGGCTTTTCAGCACCCATCAAATTGCATTTTGGCTTCTCTGACCAAGAGCTAGCTCTACTTCTTGCTTTTGACAATGATAGTTACTCTAGCTGGGAAGCTGGTCAAATGTTAATGACTAAACTGATTGTAAACTTGACTGGTGATTTACTAGAAGACAAGCCACTTAGTTTTCCTATTGAGCTAGAAGAAACATTTAACAACATACTAGAAGTTAAAGATGCTGATCCTAATTTATTAGCAATGAATTTGAGTACACCAAGTCTTGACTTTTTATTAGAACAATTTCAAGAAGTTCCTTGGAATGAGTTAGTTAATGCTTATAATTATTTTAATAGGACTCTTGCGATTAAATGTCACGGTAACTTATTATCGACTTATGACCGTGCTGCAAGTATGGCTGATAGTGACAGAGAAAATGCTTCTGGATGGCGTAAATTACAGAATGCTTGTTTATCGTTACTAGGCAAAGCAGAGGAAACAGAGGGTATCTCTTTAGCTATAAAACAGTTTAAACAGGCTAAAGAAATGACTAACTCACTAGCTTCGTTAAAAGTGGTGGCTCATAGTCAACAGGCAGATAAAACAAAATGGTTAGACACTTTCTATCAACGTTGGCAAGACGAGGAGTTAGTACTCGATAAGTGGTTTTCTGTTCAGGCTACTAATCCAGAGAGAGATGTAATCAATGAAATATATCAACTATTAGAACATGCTGATTTTCAAATATCGAATCCTAATAAAGTTCGAGCATTAATAACTGCATTTGCAAAAGGTAATTTAGAAAACTTCCATCGACTAGATGGAGTAGGGTACAAGCTAGTTGCTGATGTGATCATAAAACTCAATAAAATAAACCCTCAAATTGCAGCTCGATTGACATCATCTTTTAATAGTTGGCGGAAATTTGATAACTCGAGAAAGGAATTAATGAAACATCAGCTGAAAAGAATTGTTGAGCTTGAAAATGTATCTGCAGATGTCTATGAAATTGCTAGTAAAGCGTTAGCATATAATTAAAAAGGAAAACCAATGGCAATAATCAATTGTCCAGTCTGTAATAAGAGAATTTCATCTGTTGCTACTCAGTGTGAGTTTTGTAAAACTGATTTTGCTGACGGTATTGATGATGAAAAGTTACTTAGAAAGGCTAAAAATAAGCGATTTATTCAAATTCAGCGCTTACAAAATTTTTCATTTCTTTTTGTAATGCTTTTTGCAACAGGTGCTTTGGTGATGTACCTAGGAATAACTGATCAAGATGAAACACTAAACCTTTCAGGCAGAGTAATGCTTGCGGCTGGTTTTATCGGATATGTTATTGCTCGTGTAAAGTTATTGATGGCTAAAAAGAAATAATTATACTTTTAAGCCACTGAATCTTTTTCCTACATGGGTTGTTTGACCTTTTTGTGTGTATGTCATTGATTCAGTGTCTGCACCTTTCAGAATATTGAGGTTGCGCTGTACGTTTCTTTGGCTCATTGAAATAACCATACCGTTGACTGAATTTTGATGACGGCATTTCTCAAGTGACTGTTCAAGTTTATCAACAGCAGTAGTCAAACTGGCACGGTCAGGCTGAGTCTGTTGAGATATGTAAAGGCTCATTCTAGCCACTGTAGTTGGCGCTGTTGATAGAGCAAGTAATAACTGAGTTCGTTTGCGAGAAATAGTTTCCAGTTGTTCAATATAGCCGGCTTTTTGCTCGGCAAGGGTATCGAGTTTCTCTACGGAACCGTCTTCGAGATGTTTTTTTTCAGTCAGCATTAAATCAAGCAAGCTAGTTGCTAAGTTAGTTTCTTGATTGATTAATTGTGAAAGTCTTTGAGTTTCTTGATTCATTAAATGAGTTTCCTGAGTCCAACTTCAAGATCAAGCATTTTGCTTGCTATCTTTTCAGCGGAAACAGAAAAATCATCAGAAGCTATAGATGCACGAACTTGCTCAACACGAGATTGGTTAACTTCTGGGCGACTGGATAAATCGCTAATAATAGAAGAAATCAGATGAGACTTATCACTAAGTTCAACAGAATCTTGTTGGGCTACAGTATTGGCGTTTGCAGATTTATTTTCAGACGAGGTTGGATCAGAAGCGTTTTCTGCTCTTCTTGCACCAGGCCCTGTTTGTCCTGTAGTAATCTGTCTTAAATCTATGGGCATAAATGGATCCGACATTTTCATTCACCTTTAGCTATCGGCTATTGTGCCATGCTCTTTAATAAAATATTACTGTTTCCTGAAAAAAAATGATAAATAATTGTAATTCAAGACAAAATTCCACTAAATATTCGCATTTACGAGGCCAATATCAACAATAAGGGCTTCAATAATACGTCTTGAGGAATTGTTTTGAACTCTAATTTTATCGCCTTTGCTTCCATCGTTTAATGCAACACCAGACATAGATACCGAAATTGAAGTGCTATTTGCAGTAATACTAACGGTGTCACCTTTACAGATCAGGCAGATGGAAGATGAATCTATAACCTGATTGGCTTTTAATGTTGATTTTAACTTTGTACCAATAATGTCATCTTTATTAATATAGGAATGACCTCTTATTTGGCTAATATCGATTTCACTAAGTGTAATGTCAGATTCGCTAACAATTTGACCACGAGGCATTTTATTCAATGCAACAAAAACTTTTTGAAATATTGATATTTTTACCGGAATATATATCGACCATGGTTTAGGAAGTTCGCAGCGCACACCAACGGTTGTATTCCCTTGTAGTCGACTACCTGGTGGCATAAAAGCGATAATTTCGCTGGTACAGGCTGTCAGTCTAAGTCTAGGGTCTAATTTGCCACTGGAAACTTCTGTTCTATTATCGCTATCAATCGATATTTTTGATTGAACAAAGCTCTCAGCAGCAGTTTTTAAACTGTATAAATCTTGAATTACTGCCGCTTTAAGTGTGTCAGACACAAATAAAAATAATATAGTGATTAAAAAGCTACCCCATTTCATATTATTAGCCTAAACTTTATTTATAAATCATTATTAATAAGTGACTGTTATCGTCAATAAATTGTCGAATCACTACGTTTTATTAATTAACTTGCAATTGTCATGCCTTAATCGATATAGCCGATGGCATCCTAGTTAGAATTTTTTTTTGGAGCTTTAAATGTCAGGAATAATGGAAAGCGTTAACCA
>JAAGZM010000228.1 GCA_024206355.1 Gammaproteobacteria bacterium
CGCCATTTTGTAGCATCACCTAATTGTATGGTATCTGGATAGTTGTTTTGTGTGATTTTGATAGCATATTTATCGACCTCACTTGCATAATACTTGTCTACAGGAATATTTGCACGTTCCAAAGCAACACGACCAGCTGATATTCCGTCAAATATTGATAATACATTTTTCTTTTTAATAATCATTTCTTGTTATCCGCTTTTTACTCTAATATCATTTGTAAGATAGGCTTCCATTTTTTCCAAAAATTGAGCGCCTTTTCACCATTTTTATCATCCATCTCAAAAATTTCATCATCGCTAAACTTAAACCAGTCATTAATAGGGTATTGTTGACAACCGATCTGTAGTATTTTGTCAGTATAATTTATAATATACTCATCAGTCATAATTGTTTTTATTTCTTTTCCGTTGCCGATTGTGTTATATAAATTAGCCCCAGTTAAATTAACCCCTGTTAACTTTGTCCGAGTTAAATTAGCCCCAGTTAAATTAGCCTCAGTTAAATTCACTTGAGTTAAATCAGCCCCAGAAAAGTTGCTCTTATGTAAATTGCTCTCATATAAATAAGCCTTTAAAAAATTAGTATCAGTTAAATTAGCTAGGGATAAATTAACCCCTGTTAACTTTGCCTCAGAAAAATC
>JAAGZM010000229.1 GCA_024206355.1 Gammaproteobacteria bacterium
AGGCTCATGCAGCGGCTCAGGCAAGATAATCAAATCTTGCAGCACTTCTTCTATTGCACCTGATACACCATAAGGAAAGCACAATGAAACCATTAATGTATTGCGGCTTTGTCGATGATGAGGGTAATGCACAATATATATTAGCGGTTTCATGGTCAGCCGATTATTATGCGACGTTACCAGAGTTAGATGGCGATGAATCAATACTACATAATCGCGCAGTACATCCCGCTTCACGTGGTACAGGCAGACCGCCCTTAGAAGAAACAAGTTTCTACACAATGTATCAAAAATAGGATTTAATATGAAAATAGAAACAGTTATTGCGTTGATATTCACCCTTATTTGTGGGTTAACGGCCTATGCTGTAGATTGGCAACGAGAGCAAGACAAGGTGACTAGCGAACAAGAATTAAGAATTGAAAATCTTAATGCGTTAATAGAGTTACAAACCAAGCTACATGAGCAGCAAGTCAAATTCAACGAAAAACAATATAACTACCCTCCAGCATTAATAAATAGACCTGCAAATGAAGCGGTATCAGAATAAGGGTTTTGAATGGCCACTATAGTTAAAAGAGCTTTAAGGACGGCAGCTGGCTGGGCAACAATGTCAGCACCAGAAAAAGCAGTATATGATAATATTTATTATGAATCACTAGCAGCGTGGGAAGCAGCGGAGGGAAGAAACCTTGTAACAGCTGATGAAATAGCCGAATTGGTAGTATACAACGATAAAGAATGGGAAGCTTCATTTACGGTTTTACAGGTCAGAAATTTTCCTTCTGACGATACTCATTTTGTAAGAATTATTGCCCATGAAAACGATAAGTTTGACTACAAGCTAAAGACAGGAGCCAAATTAATAAGTAACACCTCAGATACTACCTGGGGCTTTGCAGTCTATAAT
>JAAGZM010000230.1 GCA_024206355.1 Gammaproteobacteria bacterium
CAACTGAGGATTCTAGGTTTAATTAATTATATAGTTAGTAGTCAGTGCTATCAAATCTATTCTCCCCTACATTTTGTAGTCATTTGAGAGTTAAGCAATATGACAATTGCTAAGAAAAAACAAATCTTCATTCAACAGTCTCCTGACAATAATTTTGTTTTCAAGAGAGTTAGTACATCAAAAATTGAATTTATTACAAAAATAATTAAATATTTTTCTTATTATCAAAAAATGCTTATTTCAACCTAGAATCCTCAGTTGGACGCGTTTGAGTGTGTGTTTTTTAGGCTTAGTGGCGCCGACTAAAAAGCCGTTCATAGTTATTCTATGTAAGGCTTTTGCCGTCAAGTCAATAAGTCTAAAAAACGTGCAATCAAATGTGTAGGCAAACTCACTCAATGGGTGAATACTAATCCTTCTGTAAGTTGCTGTTTTGAAATATATAACCATAAGTCAGAGCCGGTCAACTGAGGATTCTAGGTTTAATCTAACCACCATAAATTCAGATGTCTCTTGTTGAATGCCAATTTTAAGCGTTGAATAGTTAAGATTACAATATGATGTATAATATGAAATATCAACTGGAAGTGATTGATTTAAATAGAATTCGTTAAAATTTATCTCAGGTAATATTTCACCAACTACAAATCGTGATTTATCGACAATTGCAGGGCCACCGAGACTCCATTTCTGCCCCCATTTAACTAAAACTGTATCACAATCAAAGTTTAGCGCCACCATCAACCAACTGGGATCCACTACTCCCAGAACCATCACAACCAAATAATACCAACAGTAAAAGACTTACAACAACTTGCTTCAACTTAACCATCTCTGGGATAAATATAGCAAAAAAAAAGGACCAACGTCTGTTGATCCTTTTTAATATCCTGTCGGTTTAGAAATTACTTAGTCAATTGCAGTAACAGGTGATTCAATTTTCTAGCAAAAGAAGAAGGATCAGCTATTTGACCACGTTCGGCTAATAGAGCTTGTCCTAAAAGCACAGATACCCAGTCTGAGAAACGTTCTTCATCAGACTCATCTTGTAATTTTAGAATAATCTCATGCTCTGGGTTAATCTCTAGTATCGGCTTAGACTCTGGCATAGCTTGTCCTGCCGCTTGCATCATCTTAGCCATCTGAGAACCCATTTCATCTTCTCCACCAACAATACAAGCTGGAGATTCGGTTAGACGGTCTGTAACACGGACATCAGAAACTTCGTCTCCTAGACTTTCTTTTACACGCTCAATAAAAGGCTTCATTGTTTCTGAAGCTTCTTCACGTGCCTTCTTGTCTTCTTCAGTATCAAGATCGCCTAACTCTAGCTCACCACGAGTCACTGATTGCAATGACTTGCCATCAAACTCTGTTAAGTGCATGACTAACCATTCATCAATTCGATCAGAAAGGATCAGTACTTCAATGCCCTTCTTGCGGAAAACTTCTAGATGCGGGCTATTTTTAGCCGTTTCAAAATTCTCAGCAGAAACAAAATAAATCTTTTTCTGGCCTTCTTTCATTCGAGAAATGTAATCTGTTAATGATACAGTCTGATCTTGTGAGTCAGTATCTGTTGAACTAAATCGTAATAATTTTGCAACTGCTTCCTTGTTTGCAAAATCTTCAGCAGGACCTTCTTTCAATGCCTCACCAAACTCTTTCCAGAAAGATTGATACTCATCAGGCTTGTTGTCAGCCATCTTTTGCAACATGCCTAGTACACGTTTACTACAAGCATTGCGTAAAGATTCTGTTACTTTGCTGTCTTGTAAAATTTCACGAGAAACATTCAGAGGTAAATCATTTGAATCAATTAATCCACGAACAAAACGTAAGTATGTTGGTAAGAATTGTTCAGCTTCATCCATAATAAATACACGTTGAACATAAAGTTTTATGCCACGAGGTTTTTCACGATTCCACATATCAAAAGGAGCTTTAGATGGAATATATAAAAGACTCGTATACTCAAGCTTACCTTCTACACGATTGTGGCTCCATGTCATTGCATCAGCAAAGTCATGGGATACATGCTTATAGAATTCTTGATATTCTTCATCAGAAATTTCATTTTTAGCCCTTGTCCATAAAGCAGTTGCTTTATTGATTGCTTCAAATTCAGGTTCAGCAGGAGTTTCAACTTCTTTCGGCTTACCGTCATCATCAAATTCTGGTGTAATTTGCTTTTCCATCTCTACAGCTAAACTGATGTGATCGGAATATTTACCAATGATTGAACGTAATCTGTAGGCTTCTAAAAATTCTTTTTCTTCTTCTTTAAGGTGAAGAATAATATCGGTACCACGACTATCTTTCTCAACATCTTCAAGACTAAACTCACCTTCACCAGCAGATTCCCACTGTACAGCTTGATCAGCATCATCTCCGGCAGCTCGACTAACAACAGTGACTTTATCAGCAACAATAAATGATGAATAAAATCCAACACCAAATTGGCCAATCATTGAAGAATCTTTCTTCTGATCACCAGTTAGATTTTTGACAAATTCAGAAGTTCCAGAACGAGCAATAGTGCCTAAGTTGCTAACGATAGAATCACGATTCATGCCAATGCCATTATCACTAATGGTCAAAGTGCCAGCTTTAGGATCGGTAGTAATTCGAATTTTTAAATCACTATCTCCACCATAAAGGCTATCGTTATCTAGTGCCGTAAAACGCAGCTTATCGGCTGCATCTGCGGCATTTGAAATTAACTCACGAAGAAAAATTTCTTTGTTAGAGTAAAGTGAATGCACCATAAGGTGTAGAAGTTGTTTAACTTCAGTTTGAAATACATGGGTTTCTTTGCCCGTGGTCTCGCTCATCTTTAATAGCTCCTGGAGGTTTAATAATCAAGTTTCAGGATATATGGGGTCAGAAATCGAGCTTTCAACAAATTAGTCGTGAAATTTTTGTCGTCCACTAAAAGAATGTGCGAGAGTTCCGCCATCAACATATTCAAGTTCTCCACCGAGAGGGACTCCATGGGCGATGCGGGTAACATCAATACTCGTTTGTTGACAAAGGTCGTAGATATAATGGGCCGTTGCCTCTCCTTCTACAGTAGGGTTTGTTGCTAATATTAATTCTTGAAAATTTTCATCTTTTAAGCGCTGTTCTAGCTGACTAAGGCCTAACTCATTTGGTCCAATACCATCAAGTGGCGACAAGTGTCCCATCAAAACAAAATACAACCCTCTATAGCTTGCCGTGCTTTCAATGGCGAGAATATCCGCTGGACTTTCAACGATACAGATCTGATTCTGCTCTCTTCCTGGATGACTACAAATTTCGCACAAATCATCTTCGGTAAATGTTCTGCAGCGTTGACAGTGTTTTACATTATCCATCGCAATACTTAATGCAGATGCTAAACGATTACCACCGTCCCTGTTTCGTTCAAGTAGGTGATAAGACATTCGCTGGGATGAACGAGGCCCTACACCTGGTAAACAGCGTAAGGCATCCATTAGTTCATCTATGACAGAGCTTTTTGACATATGCTTTGTAATCAGTTCAGTTAGAACGGCATTTTAAAGCCAGGCGGTAGTTTCATACCTGCTGTCATATCAGCCATATTACCTTGATTAGCAGATTCAATTTTACGAACAGCGTCATTTACCGCAGCTGCCACTAAATCCTCTAACATTTCCTTATCATCACCTATTAAGCTATCGTCAATCTCAACACGGCGTACATCATAGCGGCCTGTCATTGTAATTTTAACCAAGCCTGCTCCAGACTCTCCAGTGATTTCCATTTTACCCAAATCTTCTTGAGCCTGTTGCATTTTTGATTGCATTTCCTGAGCTTGCTTCATCAGGTTACCTAATCCACCTTTCATGTTTATCCTCTTAATGTTTAATCTAATATCTTGGGGGAAGTAATGTTTCTACTGAATCTTGTTCCAAATTAGCACCAAAGGTTTTTAATAACCCTTGGACCTGTGGATCTGAATTTAAATGATCACAGGCCGCTTGATGGCGTTCTGTTTGAATACGTTCACGTCGCTGCCGAGGTGTTTCATATTCAGGTTCATTATCAGTAATAGCTACTGTAAAAGAGCCATTATATAACGTATTTATAGCTGCCGTCAGTTTATTGATATGTTCAGGATTAACCATTGAGCGCACATGATGATTCAAACTCAACTCAAAATGTTCGCCATTAAAATTCATAAACTGGCTATTCAAGGCAATTTGTTCCGTAACACCAGAAATATCGGCGTTATTAATCACACAATACCAATTTTCCTGACTAATATTATCCAATGCTGGAGCATCTTGACCAATGGGTTCAGAGTCAATTGATACTCCACTCGCTTGGGGACTGTCATTAATACCTGACTCAATTGACTCTGATCTAATCATTGAAGCCGTTACAACTTTCTGATGATCTCGAGCTAAAGGGCTTCGAATAGGGCTAGAAATATAAGCCTTTTTGTGAGCTTCAACTGGTACCTTTTCAACATCATTTACCTGCTGATCTCTTAGATCATCAAAGTGATTCTGATCATGTTCAGAATCGGTGATGGTGAAATCAGGTAGATCTTGTTCTAGAGACAGTGCATCCTCAGCCGTTAAAGTTTCAGTTACGTCAAAACTAGGAGCTTCAACAGCTGTCTTTTCTACAACTGATTCTGGAACAGGCTGAATGATTGTCTCAACTTGTTGTGCAGGTTGCACTAGTTTTTCAAGTTGCACTGTAGGTTGCTCTGTCTTTACACTCGTAACGTCAGCAGTTGCTACTGCTTGATGTGACGAGTTTTCAGGCTTTTTTACCGGGGATACTCCCACAGACGCTGCAGGTCTAAAGCTCATCAGACGCAACATGCACATTTCAAAACCACTTCGCCTATCGGGTGCTAAAGGTAAGTCGCGACGACCATGAAGTGCTAGTTGATAAAACAACTGAACATCTTCTGCTGGCATTATTTCAGCTAGATGAGTAATAGCTTGTTGATCTTGGGTTGCTAAACTCGCATCAGGAATTTGTTGAATGAGTGCAACTCTGTGTAAAACCGATAATAAATCAGCCAGCACATCATCATAATCTGGAGCAAATTGGCTTAAATCCTCAATGATTGCCATGCACTTTGCGCCATCATTTTCTGCAACGGCTTCAATAATGCTATAAACCTGATCTCTATCGATTGTACCAAGCATTTCTCTAACATCAGTATCAGTGACCTTTCCATCACCAAATGCAATAGCCTGATCAAGTAAACTTAAAGCGTCACGCATCGAGCCTTTAGCAGACCAAGCAATAGATCCTAGTGCAGAGAGTTCATTTTCAACCGACTCAGTGTCAAGGATATGAGCAAGGTGTTTACTAATATCGTCAGGTTGCATATTTTTAAGATGAAACTGCAAACAACGAGACAATACGGTAGCAGGTAACTTTTGTGGATCAGTAGTTGCCAATAAAAATACTACATGGGGAGGAGGCTCTTCTAATGTCTTTAACAGTGCGTTAAAACTGTGGTTAGACAACATGTGCACTTCATCAATCAAATAGACCTTATAACGCCCTCTTGTTGGACGATACTGAACATTCTCAAGAAGCTCTCTGGTGTCTTCGACTTTTGTCCTCGAAGCCGCATCTACCTCAATTAAGTCAACGAAACGACCCTCATTGATTTCCATACAAGATGAACATGTACCGCAAGGTTTAGAACTGATCCCTTGCTCACAGTTTAAGCAACGTGCAAGAATTCTTGAAATAGTTGTTTTACCAACACCTCGGGTACCAGTAAAAAGGTAAGCGTGATGCAAACGCTCGTTATCAAGCGCACTTGATAGCGCACGCAACACATGCGCCTGCCCTACCAGTTGATCAAAATTTTCAGGACGCCATTTACGCGCCAGAACCTGATAACTCATTGATAAATCATCCCGTAATTTAGTGAAAAGTTTAATAAAATATTTACAGAGCAATGCTACCACAGCTGAAGCAAATTTCATCAACTGGAATTGAATTACTACTAGAATTAGTTACTTTTTATACGGCTAGCGCAATTTAATCCCTTGTTCCATAAGGGTTGAGCGGAATTCATCATCCAATCCAGCCATTTCTTTTTCCTATTCTTGATTCGTCCACTCTCAAGGTCATATCTAGCACCCAGTGCGTGCAATCAAATGCTTAGGCAAACTCACTCAATGGGTGAATACTAATCCTTCTATAAGTTGCTGTTTTGAAATAAATAACCATAAGTCAGAGCCGGTCAACTGAGGATTCTAGGTTGAAGTATATAATCATAATTTTGAGCCAGTCAACTGAGGATTATAGG
>JAAGZM010000231.1 GCA_024206355.1 Gammaproteobacteria bacterium
CTAACCTTAAGCAAAAATCGACTAATAATAGAAAACGTCTGCTTGATTGGGAACACTATTTCAAAGCAGCATTAGTCTCAGAGTTTTGCACCAGAGTCGATCCAATTTGCGATTACTTCAATTTCATGAGGGGAAACTGAAGGTCCCCCTATGGGCATTGCTATTCCTAAAATATCACTATCCCCGCGTATTTTTTTTAACAGATAACTTGCCTTTGAATTATAGGGGGAAATGAGTTTTTTATCGGGTTGTTGCGAGCTATAAGTATCAACAATTTTATTATAGATATTAGTTGGCGTTAATACTAATCCTTGTGCAGCGGAAGAACCTGCGTGGCAACTTGCGCATTGATGTTCTTGAAAGATTGCTTGTACTTTAGTGAATAAATCGTTGCGTTTCTTAACGTCTAATTTTTTAAAATCTGGGTTCTTGCTTTCAAATAAAGTAGTACTCCTGATTGTTTGTTTATTATTTCCTTCTTTTGAAGGTGATTCTGCCTGACAGATTCCAGCAGATGCTAGCGCGGTCATGAACACACCAATTAGGAGTTGCAAATTTCCTTTCAGAGTAATTTTGTTATTCATTTTATTTTCGTCTACTTTGTAAGTACGGTTATTGTTGTAGGGCAAGTATTTTTTCTGCTTCACGTTCACCAGTTAAAAATGCTCCATCAACCGTTGCAGAATATTCCTCACTAGTGGCTTCGCCGGCAAAAAAAACACGTTCGTCTATTGATAAGGCAAGATCATTTCTCATTGAGTTTGACGCATCAATAGTTAGGTAAGAGTAAGAGCCGAAGCTGTAAGGATCTTGACCCCAACGAGTTATTCTCACATCTGTTGGTTCTGGAATTAAGTCACCGTAGATTGTTTTCAATACAGTCATTGCTTTAGTTGTGATCTCTGCATTGCTTTGGCTTTCAAGTTTGAGTGCAAAACTTCCTGCATTAAATGCCATTAGTACAGGTTGACCTGTTGTTTTGGCTAAATTAAGCCATGCAGAGAACTGACCTTTCTGTTTGCTGATATAGCCAAATTGGTAGTCATTATTATCCCAAAAGATATGTGGAAATTTCAGATAGACCTTATTTAAAATTCCCATGTCGAGTGAATCAATGGCAACCAATTTCTCTGTTGGCAGTTCTGGTATAAATTCAATTACTCGTTTTTTTAGTACCCCCAAAGGAACAGTTACTAATACGTAATCCGCTTTCAAACTGCTAGTATTTGTGGTCACTAAAATTTCTTCTTTGGAGTAATCAATTTTTGTCACCTTGGTATTTAAACGAATATTGAGCCCTTTACTTAATGCGGAAGCAATTTGGTCATAGCCTTTTGGAAAGACAACTTCTGGATCTTCTGGATCTTCTTCATCGCTATATTCGCTACCATCATAAAGATCCAAAACAGGTATTTCACTAGCATCTATAGCACTACCTAGTTCAAACTCTGTGTTAACAAAAAAATTAATTTGCTCATCGGTAAAATCACTAAGGTCTCCATATTTTTTTGCTCTGTCAATAACGTCTTGAACAGAGGAATCAATATTTGAAATTAGTGCTTTTATGGCATGTTCTGTAATTATTTCTTCTGTTGCATCGGCGTTATCATATGACAAATTGCTTTTTGAACCATCAGGCTCAAATACTGATACCTTGTCGTAGTCCCATTCAACCATAGGGATTTGTTGTTGTTTTGCATAGTCATACAGTGAACTATCATTTATGCCATGGATCCAACTACCGCCAAGATCCAATGCTACTCCCTCAATAGAACGGTCACTCCAGAGTCTGCCGCCAACTCGATGGCGTGCTTCGAGCACTACTACTTTCATTCCTGCTTCTGTAAGTAAGTCGGCTGCCCTTAATCCTGAGATCCCTGCACCAACCACAATAACTGATTTTTGGTTTACCTCTGATAGACCTGATGGACTATTTTCATTTTTCAGTTGATTGCTTTTATGTTCTAAAACGAATGCAGCAAACAAAATCAGAAGAGCCAAACCAATTACTCTAATAAAATTAATCATAAATACTTCAACCTCTAGTCATGCAATATTGTATTTATTATTCAACTACATATTGAAGCTGATTTCAGTCACGCCAACTGCAGTTTTGTCACCTTGTGTAAGCACGAAGATTGTTGGGAGTTAATGTTCTGTTTTGTGACTAGCACCTCAAAAAACGCTTCAATTACATTAGGTGACAAATCAATAAATTAGCTGACTGACCGACAGAAGGTGTTACGGCATAATTGAACTTAGCCTATCTTATTTTCAAGTTCTAAAAGCTACTTGAAAGTTTGGACTGGAACGATAAAAAACAAGAGGTGTTAGACAATGCAAAATAAATTGCGTTTAGGATTCATATTAATAATATTATTTTTTGTTGGCTGCAAAGAGCAATCTTCCAACAATTGGGAAAACAATGACATTCCATATGACAACTCCGAAATTGTTATAGATGATGGGGCCACAAATGTAATTTCTGATGAACGAATGCTATTAGTTTTAGCTGCTCCGTCAATTAATATTGCTCAAGATGTCACTGAAGCAATCTTTGAAGATATTGCTAACTTCCAAATAAACTATGCCAAGTCCATTATTAACAGTGGACATGATAATGTTGTTATTTTAGTTGATGCAGAGACAAAGTCGAAATACAGTGAACTTCCAGAAGATTTCTTATTAGTTGTCGCTAAAGAACATCATATTTGGACTCGAGATTTCACTACTGTAGATCCATACAATCCTATTCAATTCAGATATACCTGGTCAACTATGTCGCAATACGAAAGTATGGATGTGCAGGATCATTTTAACAGTTTTGTTGACCAATATTTGATAGAAAGAGAGAGTACATATCTATTACTCGACGGTGGCAATCTAGTTGATAACTATGCAGGTAAAGTGATAACAACTACACGTTTTTTAACTGACAACAATTTAACTTATGCCGATGGTAAACAGAAATTAAAGGAACTTTTGGGCGTTCAAGAAGTAGCTATTATAGAACCAGATGAAGAGATTATGGCGCACTCAGATGGACAGGTAATGTGGCTTAATGAGAATACGTTACTAGTAAATGATTATACTGCGAGTTTCGGTGCAGAATATAGAGCAAATGTTCTTGATGAACTAACAAACTCTTTTCCTGGAACAACCATCATTGAGGTTCCTGTTCAATTTGGTGAAGGAGCATGTGGTATTAATGTAAATTCAGTGCTTACAAAAAATGCCATCTACGTTCCTGTTTTTGGAGACAACTCTTATGAAGAGGGAGTAATGCAAACAATGAAAGACTATAGCTCAAAAGATGTGATCCCCGTTGAGTCAAAAGGTGTTTGCAATCTAGGCGGAACAGTGCGCTGTTTGACTTGGCAATTAACGGGCGAAAATGCAGAAAAATTAATTCTTGCAGCACGTAATGATTAGTATCCATTTAGTAAACTTTAGAAGGAAGGGTATCATGCAATTCAAATTTAAAAGATCTGTTTTACTTGCTGTTATATTAGTTGGCCAGACTGGGTGTATTTCAGATTCTAATGGGACTGATTACCCGAGTTATATATCAATTGTTGAGAATAATCCGCTAGCCACAGGATTTGACTTTCCAATCTCTCCTGGTGAAATGGATGGATGGAAAGAACCTCCTGAAGCCAGCGAAAGTTGGGATGAGTCAAGCTACCTCGTCCACAGGGAAGATGGTATTCATGCGGCCATCGACTTTTTCAGAGATGATGGTACAAACGAGGGGGACTATGAGATCTGGGCAATTGCAGATGGCGTGGTTGTTGATATTGTTTATGACCGAGAGGCCTACCCAGATAGACATGATGGCGGGAACAGAGACTCAGGATGGGGAAACCTTATTCTCGTTCAACATGATTATGAGGAGAATGGCATTTTAAAGAGAGTTTGGTCTCAATATGCTCATTGTCAAACGATAGAAGTTGAACTTAATGATGTGGTCCAGCGTAATCAACGCATTGGTATGATTGGTAACACAGACGGAGTAGTTGGAACTGAATATTGGACAGACCATCTGCACTTTGAGTTGCGTACGAGCAACTTATCGGCAGATGCGTGGCCAGAAAGTATTGGTCTAAAAACTGATGCACAAGTCGCCGAACATTATACTCATCCTCTGGCGTTTATTAGAGCTCACAGGTAAGAACTTCAGCGTTCAGAATAAGTTAGAATGTTTTTTGACATTCTGACTTTTCTTATTTTGTAATTCCAAAAACTAGATCGCTTATGGAGTACCTAGTTTTTTGTTGATACTTTCCCTGAGTTTTACATATTACCAACCTCAATCTACAGCAGTCGGCCATATAAGATCAACTTGAGCACCACCAAGCTCACTATCTCTGATTTTAATTTTACCTTCGGTTTCTTTTAAAACCATATCGGCAATAGCCAGTCCCAAACCGAAACCTCCCGTTTTTCTGTTACGACTTTTGTCGGTTCGATAAAAAGGTTTAAGTACTAATTCTCTTTTATCTTTCGGGATCCCGGGACCGTCATCAGCGATACTTAAGACAAATTGATTTGCTTGTTTATGTCCGGTAATAATAATTTTGTGTGTGGCATATTTAATAGCATTGAATATAATATTCAAAACAGCTCTTTCAATAAGAACTCTGTTCCCAGTCAATATAAATGAGTCACATTCTTTTGTTTTAATTAAGTCAGTGTCTAGCGTGTCCAATAGAGCACCTAATAATAATGCGATATCAATTTCTTCTTTTTCTACATTAACTGAACTAAGTCGCAGGCGAGAGATGGCCAAAATTTCTTCTGTTAGAGATGATAATTCCACAAGGTCATCATCCATTCCATACAAAAGTTCTTTTAACTCCTCAGTTGACTCACCTTGTAATGCCATATCTAGTGCAAGTCTGATACGAGTAATTGGAATACGAAGTTCATGGTGAATTGCTCCTGTCAAAATAATATTTTCTGTTGTTTTTTCTTCGATAGTATTTGCCATGGCGTTTATGTCGGATGAAAGTTTTTGCAATGCCGAAATTCGATTTGTTGGCATTTTTGTATTGAAATTTCCAGCAGCGACAGATTGAGTGACATGACTTATTTGATTGATATATCGGTACATTGCCCAAGCAATAAATGAAATGATAATTGCTAGCATAAAATAAACAGCCAGTGTGCTCATATAATAAAAAAACATCTCGCTCTCTGTGTAACTACTTGTATAAGAAAAACTAAAAGCTTTACGTTTATATTGCTGGTTATCTATGGGAATAATAATGGTCAGTTTATCGACTTCATCTGTAATTTGAATTCGACTGACCATGCCTGGCATCCCTGTGGCAAGACTATCAGGTCTATTGACTATCTCAAGATTTACAAGCTCTTCTCCTGCTTTTTCTTGCCAGAAAGATAGCAGGGTATTAATTTGTGAGGGAGATGCTTTAGTTGGTGAGGTCTCTCTCAAACCTTGTTCAATAGCCGAGCCAATTAAGATGGAGTAATGCAAGTACTCCTCACTAATTTCCTGCTCATAACTGTCATCACTAACAAGATCCACCACGTAACTTGCAATGAGCAAACAACCTAAGATCAGCAGATATAAAACGGCAACAAGTGATCGCATAATCCTAGTCCTTTATAAAAATGTAACCAAGTTGACGTAGCGTTCGAATATACTCTTTGTCCGGATTAGCTGTTGAGAGTTTTTTTCTGAGTTTTGAGATCCTCATATCAATAGATCTATCTAATCCATCATAGTCTTTACCACGTAACATTGAGAATAGATCTTCTCTTTTAACGATACTACCAGCATGACTAACTAGTATCCAAAGTAGTTCAAATTCTGAATCAACTAGAGGAATGACTTGTCCAGCTTGAGAAAGGCATCGCTTATTGTGGTCAACCACTAAATCTGCGACTTTTAGAATACTTTGTGAAGGTTTATCTTGACGACGGAGCAGTGCATTTATTCTTGCTAACAATACGTGGGTTCTAATTGGCTTTGCTAGAAAATCATCGACACCGGCATTTAAAGCTGTTACCTCCTGTATGTCACCTTCATGAGCCGTGAGCATTAAAATACTATTTTTAAATTCGGGTCGAACTGCAGAGCAGACTTCAACACCATCCATTTTGGGCAACATCAGATCTAGAATTACCAGATCTGGTGGTGTTTGTTTGATTATCTCAACGGCTTCTTCACCAGTTTCTACCCAAGTGGCCAAAAATCCCTCACTCGATAAGAATTGAACTAACAGTTTTGCTATTCTTATATCATCTTCAACAATTAATAATTTATGTTGTTCCATTGATTTTAATTTCTCTGTCTGTGGCACAGGAACCTCTTTGTATACTGGTTTAGAAATTGTACTACATACATACTAGCAGTTTTCTATAATTGATAAAGCTCGAAACTTTAATGATTACGTTAGGTGACAATTCTCTAAACTTGCTGACGGAAGTGCATGACAAGGTTTGCTACATTAGATATCAGAGTAAAGTGAATTTGAGTAAGGCTAACAAAATGTACCCGATTTATAAATGAGGAAGGCATGAAACATAATATAACTCGCCGTGATTTTCTTAATGGCTCGCTACTTGCGTTAGGCTCATTTGCACTGCCACCCATTAGCTTATCAGAAACGCTTTCCCCTCTTAAAGGTAATAAAATCTATCCGCCAGGGCTAACTGGAATGAGAGGCAACCGTTCCAAAGCAATTGAGACTGCGCATAAGTTTGGTTTTGAAAGAGGAAATGATTGGAGTAAACCCCCCTTTGCTAAAGAGCAAGATTATGATCTTATTGTTGTTGGTGGAGGAATAAGTGGGCTAGCTGCAGCACGTTTTTTTCAATTACAACATGGGCTGGATAAAAGAATTTTGATATTGGAAGAACACGATGACTTTGGTGGCCATGCACGTAGAAACGAATTCGAGGTCAATAGTCAGACTCGCGTAAATTATGGTGGTTCTCAATCGATGGATTCTCCGAATGAATATAGTAAAGAAACGCTTTCTTTATTGGATGATTTAGGCGTTAACTTAAAGCTCTTTGATCAAGCCTACGATCAGAGTTTCTTTAGAAAAAATGATCTAAGGCCTGTCACCTATTTTAACAAGAGTGTTTTCGGTCAAGATAAAGTCGTTGACTATACATTTGCTAATATGAGCTCTTCAATGCCAGGCATGCCAAATGCTAAGTTGGACCTTATAAATGCAGTTAAGCAAATGCCTTTATCTAAACAAACCAAGCAGCAGTTACTTAGGGTTTATAAAGAAAGCAAATCGGCCCTTGATAACGTTGCTTATTTTGGGCGTTTTGAATATATTGAAAAAACACCCTACTTTGACTTCTTAAAGCAGAAACATAACGTAATCGATCCGCAAGTCCTGAACTTGCTACGAGGTTTCACTGTTGATGATTGGGGTGTAGGAACTGATGTTCTCTCAGTTCTAGAAGCTGTTGCAAGTGGCGCGCCGGGAGCAAATATTCAAGAGATCCCTTTTTACGGTAAATACATAAAGGAATATATGAGTGATGACGGAGAGCCCTATATTCATCACTTTCCTGATGGAAATGCGACAATAGCAAGAGCATTGGTTGCAAAAATGATCCCTGCTGTATCCAATGTCTGTGATATCGAAAAAATAGTCAAAGCAAAATTTAATTACCAACAGTTAGACCGTGAAGGCGCAAAAGTGAAACTTAGATTAAACAGTACTGTACTCAATGTTAATCCAATCAAAAATGGTCACCAACAGACTGGCGTTGAGGTAACTTATATTCAGCAAGGTATCGCTCATAGAGTACGCGGTAAGAGTTGTGTACTAGCTTGCTACAACATGATGATCCCGCATTTAGTGCCACAATTACCTAAAAGACAAAAAAAAGCTTTAAAGAAAAATATTAAAATTCCTGTGATATATACAAGTGTCATGCTAAATAATTGGCAGTCGCTTTACGACGGACATATTGGCGCGGCTCATTCTCCTGGCAATATGCATCAGACAATGTTGATGGATTTCCCTGTTTCTATTGGTGATTATCATTCATCTGCAAAACCGGAGCAGCCGCAAGCACTAACTATGATTCACACGCCTCTCTCGGAAGAATTTGGAATACCACCTATTGAGCAGTTCAAACAGGGTCAAGACAGGATAATGACAACTAGTTTTGAAACGATTGAGCAAGAAATAAAAGAGCATTTGAGTGGTATGTTGTCACCCTCAGGTTTTGACCCTGAACGAGACATTAATGCCATTACAGTGAACCGATGGACACATGGTTTTACATATGGAGGTGCAGATTTGTTTGATCCGGATATGGAAGAAAATGCTGAACTAGGGCGACAGTCTTTCGGTCGCATCACCATTGCAAATTCAGACTCTGGTGCCAGCGCATTTATGGATTCTGCGATCGACCAGGCATGGCGAGCCGTGCGTGAAATTGAGTTTAGATAGTTAATTTTTAGCTTTGGGCAATCTAATATGAAAGATAAACAGGCCCATATGCTAATTCTTGAGGTAATAAGAATGAAAAAAATATTCACCATCATTTTATTTTGTTTGGTAATTAAAGGTGTAGTGGCCAAGGAAGCTGAAGAGGCAGAAATTGAACTGGGTTTGGCCACAATCTACTCAGATAACGGAATAGAAAGTAGCAACGAGTTTTACCCTTATATTAGCTACAGTAATGATAATTTTTATTTTGAAGGTACTAGTTTTGGATTTAGCATGACCGAAGGTACTTGGAAGGACAAATTTGATTATGAGACCTCTGCTTTTATCAGTTATGAATTGAATGGGTTTGAACAATCTGAGGAACTTGCTTCACTTGGTTTAGAAGAACCAAATCACAGCATAGACTTAGGAGGGCAAATAGATATTGTATCTCCATTTGGCGGGATTTCTTTGAGTGTGCAACGCGATATTAGTAATACCTATGATGGAAACCAAGCAACATTTTCATTGGGGGTTTCATTAGAAGGAGAAAGCTGGAGTTTTGTTCCCTTTGTAAGTTTTGATTATTACAGCAAAGAGTTTGTTGATTATTACTATTATGGAAATCAAGGAACGCTACAACTACCGCCAGAAAATCAGAGCTACAAGGCTGAGGCCACAGTAAACAAAAGCATCGGATATCTAGTTGACTATGAACTAAGCAAGCGTTGGAGTATTGCTCATTCTCTACAGTATGGATTAAATGGTTCCTCAATTAAGAGCTCGCCACTTTCAGATGGTAATAAATTTACTGAGGTACAATTTGTCATTAGTTATATTTTCTAATAGAGAAGAAAGTGTTCTTAAGGTACGTGATTTATTACATGGTTCCAACTCAGGTCATAAATATATCTATGGCCTGAGAAATTCACAGAATGATAAACCTGAGCCGGACTTTTGTGCACATTTTGATTAAGGCTTTGGTTTACAGACTCTTTATGCTTTAAAAGTTACAGGTTACAAGTTAATTTATATTAAAGGTTTCATCGATGCTGGGGCCTATAATAAAGACTCCCACCCTAGTTTTTTCATTTCTTGTCTTAATATTTTGGGATTTGAAACTTTTTCTAATGCACTTCTTCTTTTATCTTGTTTTTTTAGGCCTGTAGCTTCCTTTGTTAATCCCTTCGGAAATTCCAAACCGCAGGTGAAAAATAATTCCTCAAGCTTGGACGTTGTATATGTAACAAGCTCTTCATAAAATTATGTAGGACACCCATGAGTTAGAACTTCAAAAATGTAACTATTTACTGTCAAAGAGATGGGTGTCCTATCTTTTCTATTAATCCAAAGGAAGCAATTAGTCTTTTTTAGTACCTGCCAATACGGCTTCTATTTCTAATTGTATGTGCGTTGCATTCTTCATGGTTTTGAATTCCCCACCCAGGTCAATTAGTTTTCCTGCTGTGGTGAATAATCTAAGACTGTATTTCTCTGTCACTTGTTGGCCGTTTTGAGATGAGCTAGATGATTTGTGAGCCTTAATTTCTTTAATGTCTTGCAAGGTGAGTCTGTGTTGTTTAATTAACTTTGAAAAAAGAAATACATCAACTTCTAGTCGATTAGGCGTTACTCGAATTTGACAGTTTCGTCCTAGGATGTATATACCAAAGCCAATAAAAACGGTGGCCATTGAGGAAAAAACGAAACCAAAAAAAGATTCAGCCACAGTAGCAATGAGCAATCCAATGATAAAGAAGACTGTTCCTATGCCACCAATTAACCAACCGTCGGTTGAACCAGGTGTATGAAGTGACATGGACTGCTGAGGGCTAGTGTGATGAGTATCCGTTAAACTAGAGCGGCCGTGTGTATTGCGATCCATATTTATGGATAGCCGGGTTTGTAAATCTGCTTTTTGTTGAGCGGTTAACGGTTTCTGCTCAAGCTCATCTTTAACAGTATTGCTATCTTGAGTCACGAATACAGGGATTTCATATTCACGGTTAAAGTTAATGCCTTTTAATTCACTGCTGATATTGAGTGTCCAATTATGGTAGTTGTTATCAGGTTTACTGGATGCGGGCTTACTGGCCGGAACATTAAAATCGAATGTCAGGTAGCTACCATTTACCTTAGATTTAGGTGTGGGAGATATTTTATTTGACCAAATTATTGCGCTGTGACTTTTGCTTTCGTTTCCACTTCTGGTTATCCAATGATGAGTGCACTTAAGCTCAAGCGTGTATTGGTCTCCACTTGTGTAGGATGTGGGCACTAAGATTGAACCGGCTACCTTGCCGCCAATCACACCAGGGTGAGGGTTAAGCTGCATAGGAACTTTGTCAAAGTAATCCCATTCTCGTTTCGTTTTCTTATACCAACGAAACAAGAAGAAAGGAGGTAAGCATAATATAAATGAAAAAGTCGTGGCAACAGGGTGGGTGCCAAATAGAGCAAGAGCGAACATGCCAAAAAACAAGAATGATAATATGGTGAAAAACTTAATTATTCCGATTTTATTTTTTGCGTTAGAGTGCAGTGTTGGAGATGCCCATTCTGCCCGTGTGGTCCAAGGTTTACTGGAATCTGGAGTAGTTCCAAGTGGCAGAGGTTTATCTTTCTTGCGGCTTACATAAGCAATACTGCCACCTATGAACATGAATACAGCTGTAAATAGGGTCATGATTAAAGTGAATTTGATGTTTATAGTGCGATCATAAATGGACTCCGTTTGATCATTGGGGTTAACCCATACTCTAAGTCGTTTTTGGCTGGCCTCCTGTTTTATTTTGTATAGGCGTTGATAGTGCTCATCACTGTCGCTGCTGCTGTCTTCACGTATATTTGATCGAGTTCCCATATACATTCGACCTTCGGCCCAGTATTCATACATCAGGTCCACCGAATACATTGTAGTATACGATCCACTGTCGTTGCGGCTTTCGTAGGTACTGATTTCAGCTCGCTTAAGTTCGGCTGGAGTTGATTGCCAAAACTGCATCTGAAAAGCATCAAATAAAGTACTTAATATTAAAAAATAAAAAGCTGCTAAACCGGCTAAGAAAAATATACCCCCAAATAAAATGCCACCGACTTTCATTATGTACCCTTGGTTATAATTTTTGTATATAAGTATGAATCACAGATATGTGAGAAAACAAAAATGATAGGACACCCATCTCTTTGACGATCTGGAACTTCACAGGTAAATGGGTATCTGACGTTTTTGTCTGTGTTGCCGCCGGAGTGCATGTGGAGAGCCTGCCCCACGACTAATCTATCCGCTCGAAGTAAAAACCGTGTTGGTGAATGCGCTTGGTTCTTCCATCATCCCCAATCTCGAAGTCCCATGGTTCCCGCCGATCTCCGTCGTCAGTCAACCGCGTGAAAGTGTTGCCACTGTCGTGCTCCAGCATGGTCATTGAGTCTTTGAGACTGTCACCCGGGATTTCAATAAGTACCAACTGTTCACCCCATTGACGTATGGCGATTTCCCCACCCCAAGGAGAGGAGTTGTAGTTCCCTTCATACTTCGAAAAATCTGGGATATCTTCCTTAGATGGTGTAGAGGACTTGTCAATAGCCCCTTGAATTGTAGCCATTATATTTTCGGCAATCCGCCAGGCCGGACCGTCGCCTGCATTGGTGAGTGCTATTACAGCAATTTTTTTCTTGGGTAACAAAGCGAATTGTGTAATGTAGCCAGGACAACCACCACTGTGTCCCACAACTGTCTGGTTCTTTACACGGCGTACATTGAACCCAAGTCCCCATGTGGTTTCCCAGTTGGGGTCTACCCAGTGAACCCGTTGCATCTCGCGCAAGGTGTTCGAATTCAACACTCCTTGATCGCCCCCTTCAATTAGTGCAAACTGCCAGCTAGCAAATTTGGCAAGATCATTAACCGAAGAGGTAAATCCTGCAGCGGCAGTAATGCCGCGGGTAAAGAATGCATCAACCTGATCTCGAATACCGTCACGTAATAACCCAGTATAGCCAATGGCCATTTGCTTGCCACGGAGATCTTTGGGATAGTAAGTTCGAGTATCTTTCAGTCCAAGGGGGATTAGGATATTCTTTGAAATGTAATCCTTGTATTTCAAGCCTGATCGCTCTCGGATGATCTCCCCTGCAAGTGCCATCGCCAGGTTTGAATACTGGAAATAGGTTTGCGTGGGATACAAAGTTTTCTGTGAACCGAGTTGCTCCATGATCTGGGCACGAGTTGGAAATGGAAAATCAGGTCCATTCCAGTAGGGGAAGTCAGATTCCCTTGGCAAACCAGATGAATGAGTCAATAAACCCTCAATAGTTGCAGGACCGGCTTCTTCATGTGCCTGCTCTATATTGAACCAGTCCAAGTGTTTTTTTACCGGGTCATTTAGGGAAAGTTTCCCTTTGTCACGCAACTGCATAACCCCTATGGAGGTAAACAATTTGCTGATGCTGCAGATGCTATACAGCGTATCGGCGTCGGCTGTTCGCTTTGTCTCAAGGTTTGAATAACCGTAGCCGCTTTCCCAGATCAGATCCTGGTCATAGACGATGCCTACAGATATGCCGGGCACTTGATCGTAATGCTGCACACCTTGCACATATGCATCTATAGCAGCTAGTGCACCAACCATTTCAGGATGTGCCAGGAGTTCTTTCTTAGTTGGTGGTAACTTTTCAGAGCTAGCTGAAACGGTGGAGAGCATCGAAATCAACAGTGCAACAAGAATAATTGAAAGTTGTTTTTTCATAATACGTCTCCCTTTATAAAAATCCTGATCCGGTTTGACAGATAGCAGATGTTAATTTTTTGAAATTGAAACAACCAGTGCCTATCTTAGTATTGACAAGTTACCTCCTAAATAACCAAATGTCCAATCCAGCCAGTTTCCAAAATAAACA
>JAAGZM010000232.1 GCA_024206355.1 Gammaproteobacteria bacterium
GGCTTGGTGTAGTTGATTCATCCTCAAAAATTATCTGGCCAGACAGGCAGATGATGTTATTTTCAAAAGATGTGCTCAGTCGTCACCCTGGTGCAGATGTTATTTTTGATGTGAAATGTTCTCGTCATTTACAAAAAATGATCCAAAAACATAATGGCAGACCTATTATGTGGCGAACAGGACATTCGTTCATCAAGGCAAAAATGAAAGAAACTGGCGCTTTACTTGCTGGAGAGCAAAGTGGTCATATTTTCTTCAAAGAACGCTGGTATGGTTTTGATGATGGCTTGTATGCAGCAGCTCGCTTATTAGAGATTTTGGCTAATGAGGTACAAAACTCAGCTGAGGTCTTTGCAGAGCTACCAGAGTCAATATCTACTCCAGAACTCACTCTCGAAATGGCTGATGACAATAAATTTGAATTCATGGATAGGCTTGTTAACGAAGGAGATTTTGCCGGTGGTAAAGTTACCGAAATTGACGGTTTAAGAATTGACTACTCAACCGGATGGGGCTTAGTTCGAGCATCGAACACAACTCCATCATTAGTCATTCGATTTGAAGCAGAAACAGAGCAAGATTTGATGAATATTCAAGCTGTATTCAGGCAACAATTATTGCGTTTTGACCTTGATCTGAAACTACCTTTTTAAAGAATAGCACATGGCTAGAACAACAAAATTTTCACGCAAACAACAGATCCTTGAATCTTTTGCCTATATGTTGGAAGTGAACAAAGGTGGGAGGATCACTACGGCGAGCTTAGCGGCTGAAGTGGGAGTTTCAGAGGCTGCCCTTTACAGGCATTTTCCTAGCAAGGCTAGAATGTTTGAATCATTGATTGAGTTTGTTGAAGAGTCGATTTTTACCCGTATTAATATCATTATCAGCCAGTCTGCTATCACCGAAGACCGCATAGGCCAGATCATTAATCTTGTTATTACATTTGCTTCGCGCAACCCTGGTATTTGCCGCATCCTAACAGGCGAAGCATTAACAGGAGAACAAGAAAGGTTACGTCATCGAATCTCACAACTTTTTAATCGTCTGGAAGTTCAGTTAAAGCAAGTTATCCGCGAAAAAGCAGCTGCTGATGGCAA
>JAAGZM010000032.1 GCA_024206355.1 Gammaproteobacteria bacterium
ATTTGTCTTCATCTTGAGCCAAAAACTGCCAATTTAGGATTAAATATGAAAGCAGGTGGCGCAGAAGTTATTATGTGTCCAAGCAATCAGTTATCCACTCAGGATTCGACAGTTGCCTACTTGCAGAAGCACTTAACTTGTTTTGGTAAGCGAGGTGAAGATCCTCAGTCATATCAACAAAATATGTTAGATACATTAGATCATAAACCAGATCTGATAATCGATGATGGGGCTCAATTAGTAGTCGCGATCCACAAAGAGCGCAGAGAGATGTTTGACCATGTTATTGGTTTGTCGGAAGAAACGACCGGTGGTGTAAATATCATTCAGGCCATAGAGCGCAAAGAGGGTTTAAAGTTTCCTTGTATTGGCGTAAATAATGCGGATATGAAACATTTTTTTGATAATCGCTATGGAACTGGTCAAAGTACGGTTGAAGGTCTTCTTGCAGCCACCAATTTAACGGTCTGCGGGAAAGTAGTAACAATTGCTGGCTATGGATGGGTTGGCAAAGGTGTTGCGATGCGAATGAAAGGTCTTGGTGCCGAAGTCATCGTTACAGAGATTGATCCAGTGAAAGCGATTGAAGCACGAATGGACAGTTTCAAAGTAATGACGATGACTGAAGCCGCTAAATTATCAGATTTTATCATTACGGCTACCGGTGAGCTAAATGTTATTGATGAAAAAGACTATTCTGTGATGAAAGATAAATGTATTTTATCCAACGTAGGTCACTTTAATAAAGAGATCAATATTGATGCCTTACGAGATATGGCAGTTTCAGTAAAAACTGTTCGTGCTGATGTGGAAGAATTTACAATAGCTAATAATAAAAGCATCTATCTTTTGGCAAATGGTGAGCTTGTTAATATTGCTATAGGTCAGGGACACCCAGCTGAAATTATGGATATGACGTTTGCACTACAGTCATTAGCACCCAAATATTTTTTGGATAATCAAGATAATTTGAAGCCACAATTTTATCCTATGCCTGAAAGCATCGATCGTGAGGTGGCTGAAATAAAACTACAATCACTGGGTATAGAAATCGATAAGTTGACTCCAGAGCAGTTGGAATATAGAAATATTTATTAAATACTATTTTATGAGTAGTTTTAGGGATATTGGATTTAATAATATCATTGGAATAGATTCAAATAGGAAAAAAATGTATGTCATTCTTTATCTTGCTAACCTCGATATCATGAGTTCACTTGTTTGGGGTGTAGGTTTTTTTGCTCCCATTGCTATGATTTGGTTGAGGATCCCTGCCTAGAGAGCTATTTATCATGAGTATTCAGTGGTACCCAGGGCATATGCACAAGGCCCAAAAAGAAATAAAGAAAGCTTTACCAAAAATTGACGTGATCATTGAGGTTATCGATGCACGTATTCCTTTTAGTAGTGCTAACCCGGTTATTGCTTCACTTGCTGCTATTAACGGTATGATAAAGCCGATTATTAAAGTTATTAATAAGGTAGATTTAGCGGATCCTGAAACAACACAACTTTGGTGTGATTATCTAGAGTCACAAGAGAATATAAAGGCATTGACCCTATCAGTACATAAGACTGATCAGGTAAAAAAAATTATCACTTTATGTCATCAATTAGCACCTCAGCGTTTAGCAAAAGATCTACCAGTTAGAGCAATGATTATGGGCATACCGAATGTGGGTAAATCGACCATTATTAATGCTCTTATGGGACGAACTATTGCAAAGGTTGGAAATGAACCAGCTGTCACACAAAGACAACAACGTATAGACTTACCTAATAATGTTACATTATTTGATACACCGGGTTTTTTATGGCCAAAGATTGATAATGAAAACAGCAGTTATAGATTAGCTATTACCGGAGCTATTAAAGACACTGCTCTTGAATATGATGATATCGCTTTTTATGCCATCGACTATATAAAAGAAAATTTCCCTGAAGAGTTACAGAAGCATTTCAAGCTTGAGCAATTAGATAGTGAAACAATTGATATTATTGAAGCCATTGGTAGAAAACGTGGATGCTTAATGGCCGGTGGTCGAATTAATTTAGACAAGGTTTCAAAGATTATTATTAAAGAAATTCGAGCCGCTAGTCTTGGATCATTGAGCTTTGAAACACCAACCATGATCGAAGCAGAAATGAAAGTAGTTGAAGAAATTGCTCGACAAAAGCAAGAAAAACAAGCAACTCGCAAGAACTCTTTTAAATCTAAGCAACGGCGAAGATAGCAGCTGATCCTTTACTACCTGATGAAATAGAACCAGCGTATTCTCCTTACCAGTTGATCGAGAAAAATCAAAGCCATCACCAGAAACTTCATAACGAAGCTTATGATCCTAGAATCCTCAGTTGACCGGCTCTGACTTATGGTTATTTATTTCAAAACATCAACTTACAGAAGGATTAGTATTCACCCATTGAGTGAGTTTGCCTACACATTTGATTGCACGTTTTTTAGACTTATTGACTTGACGGCAAAAGCCTTACATAGAATGACTATGAACGGCTTTTTAGTCGGCGCCACTAAGC
>JAAGZM010000233.1 GCA_024206355.1 Gammaproteobacteria bacterium
AAGTCGTTAGTAAAACGCGGCGCGACCGTGCCGGGATGGGCGTATGAGGACGCATACGGCCGGGAGAAATGGGCTAAACCAGTAAAGGAGGTTGTGGCTATGGGCCAGCTTTGTAAAATCGACATAGCTAAACCGCAAGACGCCTTAACCCCGAAACAAGCGCGCGACGCTGGCGTCCCTGACGACGTCGTCCGCGCGTACAGCATGACCCCCCGAGCCGGTATTAAGTTAGTGCCGGATAACGCAAACAGGATAAAAGAGGCTTTTTCAAAATGACCACCCCCGCTATAGAAATAACCACCCCCGTCGGCCGCATGGTAGCCGGGCACCCTATGGACCATCGGATAGTTACCGACCAGACTACCGGGATCGGAAAGATGCAAAAGGATGGCGTAACGCCTATGACCGACTGCTACGTCGGCATTGCCATTGCCAAGGGCTCCGAGACACACTGGAACCAGCTACCGTGGGGGCGGGACATTTATAACGCCGCTCAAGCGGGCTGGCCGAACGGCGAATTCGGCGGCGCTGCATTTGCGTGGAAAGTAGTCGACGGTGATAGCACCGTCCCGAACACAAAAAACAAACGCCCTTGCGACCGCGAGGGCTATCCAGGGCATTGGGTTTTAAACTGCTCGACCGGGCTATCTATCCGCTGTTTTCATCCAGGTAAATAT
>JAAGZM010000234.1 GCA_024206355.1 Gammaproteobacteria bacterium
CATTTGATTGCACGTTTTTTAGACTTATTGACTTGACGGCAAAAGCCTTACATAGAATGACTATGAACGGCTTTTTAGTCGGCGCCACTAAGCCTAAAAAACACACACTCAAACGCGTCCAACTGAGGATTCTAGGTTGAAAAAGATGTGACGCTTAGCCATCCATATTCATATAGAAGAAACAGGACTTATTGCCGTCAGGATCACGGAAATAGGCGCCATAGAAAATAGGGACTCGTTGTCCTGGAGGTCCTTCGCAGCTGCAACCCAGCTCTAATGCTTTGGCATACAATTTATCAACCATCTCGGGAGAGTCACAGGCAAACGATAGCATATTGCCATTGCCTGGTTGAGGGTCATTTCCATCAAATGGAATACAAATCGATAGCATGGTTTTATCCCATCCTTCTCCGATGAAAGCAATTCTGCCACTGTCATATAATAACTTGGCATTAAAATCTGCGAGTAAGTCAGTGTAAAAAGCTTTTGCCTTTTCCATATCAGTTACCCCAATGGTTACATAACCTAGCATGATGTATCTCCTTATTGGTTAGGCTTAATGTCGATAAGAGTATCGTTGACCATCGCTAATTCAACTATATCATTTTGAATAAAGAGAAAATTAGCT
The DNA here is from genome assembly GCA_024206355.1 of Gammaproteobacteria bacterium. Classification (GTDB taxonomy): domain Bacteria; phylum Pseudomonadota; class Gammaproteobacteria; order Enterobacterales. Next base: position 629 of record JAAGZM010000234.1, read on the forward strand.
TGCTGATGACGTTGCGGTACCTTTGTTACGATATTTTTAGGGTTTATCATAATAAAGAAATTTGACAGATTATCAATTAATTTTTAATCACCTTCAAAATAGCCAAACCCCTGTGATAAGAGTTTTAGATACTTTTTAGTAGTTTATGTTACAGCTGTTCTATTTGATATCCTTTAGAAGAAGGCGATGACTAGCACTTAAATCACATATTTC
>JAAGZM010000033.1 GCA_024206355.1 Gammaproteobacteria bacterium
AGTCAATAAGTCTAAAAAACGTGCAATCAAATGTGTAGGCAAACTCACTCAATGGGTGAATACTAATCCTTCTGTAAGTTGCTGTTTTGAAATAAATAACCATAAGTCAGAGCCGGTCAACTGAGGATTCTAGGTTTAACTGTCAATATCAAATAAAGTTAATAACACGCACATTTTTGCGAGGCACAACTGGTTCATCTGGATAAAAACTTGCTTTTCCAGCACTTACAAGTTTTAATATCGTGAGGAAAATTTTTAGAAAAAATAAATACTAATTCATTTCCAACTCAGCAGCACAGGTTGCAAACCATGATTAAATTATTTTTAAATGATGATCATATTGATGTAAACAGTACACGATCTGTTGCATCAATGATCTATCTAGCTGTTGTAGGTGTTTGTGTTTTTATTATCCAGCCTGGTTTTGTACAGGGACTTGTTGAGACACTTGGACTTTCTCCTGAAGAAGCTGGTTATATTGCCTCAGTTGAAATGTGGGGTCTAGCATTGACTACCATATTGCTCAACCTTTTTGCCCACAAATATAACTGGCAAAAACTGACATTCTGGTTTTTGATGATAGCTGTTGTCGGCAATCTTGCCTCAATTAGTCAAACTGATATTGTCACCCTTGGTATCACCAGAGCGATTACTGGCATAGGCTTGGGAGGTATGATTTCCCTGCCTTTTGCAATGATGGGACTTACAAAAAATCCGGATCGTAATTTTGGTTTTCTGGTAGTCTGGGTACTGGTCTATGGTGCAATTGGCATGTTTATTATTCCAAAATCACTTGAGGTGATTAAACTAGATGGAATTTTGCTGTTTCTGGCTTTGTTTTGTGCTGTAGGTATCCTGTTGATCCGCAACCTGCCAAAAAGGGCAGGAGATCATGTGGAAGAAAATCAGCTGACTGATCATTTTTCAATCATCACAAAATCAGCGACTTTGTTGTCAATATTAACTTTCAACACAGCAATTGGTATTGTCTGGGCCTATATTTTTCTGGTTGGTATTAATGGCGGTATGGAAGAGCAAACCATTGCCAATGTAATAACATTTTCTCAGTTTCTGGGCATTGCCGGAGCCTTCATTGCAGCCATGTTGGCGAATAAAATTGGTAGGGGCGTACCATTATTATTATCCATATTGGGTTGCGGTGCTGGAGTTTCTTTTCTACTCAATGATATTTCCTATTTTATGTACTCTTTGGCTATTTATCTATTTAACTTTACCTGGAATATCGCACAACCTTATCTGCTTGCTGTGATGTCTAGCTTTGCAGATGGTGGAAAGATGATTGTTCGGGGAGTCAGCATGCAAATGATTGGTTTTGCTATTGGCCCATACGTTGGTGCTACTTTATTGGCAGCAGAGGGTCCTGATATGTACTTTAGGGTTAACCTGGCTGGTGCATTACTGTTTGTTGTCAGCGGGCTTTTGATGATCCCTGCGTTAAAGGATCAAAAATAAACAACTATTACTGATAATTATCCAAGATTGATCCATGCACTTTTCAAACAGGTATATTTTTCAATTGCATGAAGAGATTTGTCATGTCCATTACCAGATTGCTTAAGGCCACCAAGGGGGACAGTCAAATCAGATCCTCCATAACAATTTACATGGATAACCCCTGATTTGATTTTTCGTATCATGCGATGAGCAACTTCCAGGTTTGCAGTCCATACACCTGCAGCAAGTCCGTAATTTGTGCTATTGGCAATTCTTACTGCATCATCTTCATCTTCAAAAGGGATAACACAGAGTATCGGTCCAAATACTTCTTGCTGGGCGATCTGCATTTCTGCTGTAACGTCTTTAAATATTGTAGGCTGCATATAATAACCACCTGATCCAACAAGAATTTGCTGACCTCCTGAACAGAGAATTGCACCTTCACTTTTTGCTGTTTCAACATAGTCGAGATTTTGTTGTAGTTGCACAGCACTATTAATTGCTCCAATGTCCGAACTTTGGTCAAGGGGATCACCAACAGTCATTTGCTGTGTTTTTTGAATAATTAATTCTAGAAATTGCTCATAAATACTCTTATGCACTAGCAGGCGGGATCCGGCGATACAGACTTGACCGGAATTGCGAAATATACCATTGACTGCTGCAGATGCTGCTTTATCTAAATCAGCCACATCAGGGAAAATGATATTTGGTGATTTTCCACCCAATTCCAGATAGATATGTTTGAGGTTGGATCTGGCTGAATATTCAAGCAGACGACGACCAACAAAACCAGAACCGGTAAAAGCCAGTACATCTACATCCATATGCAGGGCCAAAGCTTCACCAACAACACTCCCTTTACCTGTAACCACATTGAAAACTCCCTCAGGCAGACCTGCTTCCACAGCTAATTCAGCCAGTCGCAATAAACTCAAAGATGCAGTCTCTGAAGGTTTGAGTACTACAGAATTACCTGCAGCTAATGCTGGGGCTACTTTCCATGCTCCAATCATCAGTGGAAAATTCCAGGGAACAATTACACCGACAACACCCACTGGTGATCGTTCTATTAAGCCCAGAATAGAATTGGATGTAGGTGCTATCTCTCCGTATAATTTATCAATAGCTTCACCATAATAACGAAAAGTACTGGCCGCACTACCCGGTTCAGCTTTTAAAGCCATATTTATCTCTGTGCCGTTGTCTCTGACACCCAACACAGCTATCTCCATAGCATGTGATTCTATTAAATCTGCAAAACGAATCAGTACTTTTTTGCGTTCAGCCGGGCTTTTATTTGACCAGATCCCTGATTCGAATGCTTGTTTTGCTGAACTAACGGCAAGATTTATGTCTTCAACGTCACCGGATGCCAGAGTTGTAAGCAACTTTCCATTTCTGGGACTGAACACTTCAACTGTATTGCCAGTTTGACTTTTTTGTTTGCGACCACCAATAAAATGGAATTGCTCAGGGATGTCCTGTTCTTTGTAACTTTCTATGCTATTTTGACTAATCACTTGCAAGCCCCTATTGACTTTTGTTGCTGATTCATTATTATAACCACTGGTTCATTTAGTATGAATGAGTCAGTGCTCATACGTCAAGAGAAGAGTGCTGATTATGTTGTAAATTGATGTAAAAAGGTGTTAGGCATGCAAACTGTAGATAAGGCTATGGAACTTCTTGGTCATTTTTCAGAGCGTAACCCGGAGTATGGATTGTCCGAACTTTCCCGCACCACAGGATTTGACAAGGCAACAACTCGCAGATTGTTGCTTTCCCTGATAAAACATAACTATATTGAACAGTGTGTAGATACCAAATCCTATCGAGTTGGTTCCGGAGTTTTGCGTCTGGCAAGAGTTAGAGAAGTAAACTCACCACTTGAGCGTATTTATAAACCATTATTAAGTAATCTAGTCAGTAAAACAGATGAAACAGCTCATTTTGCTATTCTTTCAGCAGGAAAATTATCAAATATTGGAATTCATGAATCTGCAAAAGCAAACCGTATTCATTTTGCATTGGGTGAAGAAGCAGCAATTCATGCAACTGCATCAGGGATAGTCAGCTTGGCTTTTTGCAGTGCTCCATACAAAAAGTCGATATTGAATCAACAGCTTGTTGCATTCACTGATAAGACAATCGTTGACAAGACTCAACTAGGGTCGTTGTTGAATGATGTTCACAATCAGGGTTATTTCATAAATAATGGCATGTATGAAGAGGATGTTTGTAGTATTGCAGCCCCTGTATTCAACTCAACCATTGAACCAGTAGGTGCTATTGCTGTAGCAGTCCCAAAAAGCCGTTTTAGTACAAAACAGCAAAAACTAATTTTGTATCACATATTAGATGCAGCAAAGAATGCTTCTATCTCACTAGGTGCTGAACTCGAACAGTTACCTCTAAGCCATCAATCAGCCAGCTAGTATTTTGGAGAATAACATGCAACAGGATTTTAATTATTGGCAACCCATGACTCATCCAGCAGTGACTCAAAACACTACTCAAATAGTCATAACAAAAGCTGAGGGTGTGGAAATAACAGATTCCAATGGGCACACTGCACTCGATGCTGTAGGTGGTTTATGGAATGTCAATTTGGGGTATTCCTGCCAACCCGTAAAAGATGCAATTGCAGAACAATTAGATGTTTTACCCTATTACTCATCCTTCTCAGGAGTTGCAACAGATAAAGCCATAGAGTTGGCACATATTCTTGGAGAATGGTTTGCAGCTGATGGATTACAGCGGGTATTTTATACTTCCGGTGGTTCTGATTCTGTTGAAACGGCACTTCGTCTAGCTCGCCAATACCACAAAATTCGCGGTGATAAAGATCGCTATAAGTTCATCAGTTTAAAAAAAGGTTACCATGGAACACACTTTGGCGCTGCTTCTATCAATGGAAATGCCAAGTTTCGTCGGAACTATGAACCACTTTTACAGGGTTGTTTTCAAATAGCATCGCCTTATGCTTATCGCAACCCATTCAATGAAACCAATCCACAAAAACTGGCTGTTTTATGTGCAAAGCTATTAGAAGATGAAATCATTTTTCAGGGTGCTGACACAGTTGCTGCTTTTATCATGGAACCTGTTTTGGGTGCTGGAGGCGTTATCGTACCCCATGAAAGTTTTATGCCAATGGTTAGAAAAATTTGCGATAAATACGGTGTTTTATTGATAGCAGATGAGGTTATTACTGCATTTGGTCGAACTGGTGTTCCCACAGGCTCAAGATTATGGAATACCAAGCCTGATATTAGTTGTTTGGCAAAAGCTATGACAAATGGATATTTCCCGTTTGGGGCAGCTATGATAAGTGAAAAAATAGCTAATACATTTGAGTCAAATAAAGACAGTTTTGGAGATCTTGGTCACGGTTATACCTATTCTGGGCATCCTGTCGGAGCTGCAGCTGCATTAGCAACACTACAACAAATTACCACCACTAATGTTGTGGATAATGCTGCTGCCAGAGGTAGTGAATTACGGGCAGGAATGCAGTCATTATTCGAAAAGTACAGCTCAGTAGGTGACTTAAGAGGTATTGGTCTGATGCAAGTTCTGGAGTTGGTTGAGGATCGCGAGAAAAAGACTGTAATGGCTAAAGACAAAATGAACATATTTCTAAATACCACTTATCAGGATGGTGTTTTAGTAAGGGTATCCGGGAATAATATTATAATATCACCACCGCTAGTTATTAGTAGCCAGGATGTAAACAAAATCCTTTCTGCAGTTGAAGCAGGTTTAGCCGCAATAGAACAAAAAGGAGATTGATATGACTTCAGCTGTAATAGTAATCATCGGCACAGCTGATACCAAGGCAGATGAGCTGCTGTTTCTGAAAACATGTGTTGAAGAAGCCGGTGCCATTGGACGCATTATGGATGTAGGAGTTTTAGGTTCACCTCCATTTGAGGCTGATTATTCGAAGTTTGATGTTGCCAAAGCCGCAAATACAACCAATGATGATATTATCGCTCTTGGGGATGAAAACAAGGCTATGATCAAACAGGCTGAAGGAGCTACTAATTTAACCAGATCCCTTCAACAGAAAAAAGAAATTCATGGCATGCTGGCAATTGGTGGATCAATGGCAACAGATCTAGCTTTGGATGTTGCAGCTGCCCTACCATTAGGCTTCCCTAAAGTAATTGCCTCAACCATAGCATTTTCACCTCTCTTGCCAACTCATCGTATTTCTCCCGATGTAATAATGATTTTGTGGTCTGCTGGTCTCTATGGTTTGAATTCTATTTGTAAAGCTGTACTCAGTCAGGCTGCCGGAGCTGTAACAGGAGCCTGCCAGATAGCTAAAAAAACACAATCAGAACAACCTGTAGTTGCTATTACTTCTCTTGGCAGTAGTAGCTTAAAATATATGTTGGATCTAAAACCTGAACTTGAAAAAAGAGGGTATGAGGTTGCGGTTTTTCATACAACAGGGATGGGAGGTCGTGCGATGGAAGCACTTGCAGCTCAGGGCATATTTGCTGCAGTAATGGATTTTAGCCTTATCGAGGTAAGCAATTATCAACAAGGCTCTATTGTCAATGCAGGTTCCGACAGGTTGGAAAATGCAGGCATTACCGGTATCCCACAAATTGTTGCACCGGGAGGCGTTACCTTAATGGACTTTGAATCATGGGATCCACCTATCGAACGTCTTGATGGACGCGAAATACATGTTCACAACCGATTGATTTCATGTGCTCAACTGACCGTTGAAGAAAAAATAGATGTTGCAAAAATTATTGCCCAAAAGTTATCAAAAGCCAAAAGTCCCACCGCTTTTATCATGCCTTTAGGTGGAATTGATGAATGGGACAAGCAAGGTGGACCATTTAATGATCCTGAAGGTTTGGCTGCATTTGCAGAAACGATAGCAAATGAACTGAAAGACAACGTCGAATTACATGCAATAGATGCTCATATTAATGATGAATCTTTTGTACAAACTGCCCTCTGTATTTTCGATCGGTGGCAAACCGATGGTATTATTCCTGATGGCATTCATTAATAAAATAATCAGGGCTTGAGTATCTTGAAAAATAAATCTAATTTTGTTGCTCCACTTTTTGAAGGTCCTCTGGATATCATTGGAGATGTGCACGGTGAAATCGACGTATTGGAAAAACTACTCTCTGATCTTGGGTATGATGCCAATGGCGACTCAGCTGAAGGTCGCCGGCTGGTGTTTCTTGGTGATCTTATTGACAGAGGGCCAGATAGCCCGGCAGTGGTTGATAAAGTAATTGAACTGGTTAAAAACGGCAAGGCGCAGTGCCTGATGGGTAACCATGAACTGAATATTCTTCTGGAACGTCCTCTACCTGGTAATGGCTGGCTGATGCAGCCAAATCATTTTGAAAAAACCATGGAGTTTCATTCAAAAAACGTCGATCCTTACAAAATTGAACAATATCATGAGTTTTTCTCATCTTTACCACTGGCACTTGAGAATAACTCTCTGCGACTTGCTCATGCATGCTGGCATAGCCCTTCGGTATCACAACTCAGACTTGATATGAATAGTGGATTATCGATTATTGAACTATTTAGAAAGTATGAAATTGAATCGCGACAAAAAATGTACAGCAACGGTCTTACTAATAAAGTTGAGCAAGAAAATATAAAACATTCGGTTTCTCTGTATGATCCAGAGTGGTCAGCAAGTGTACTTCCCGCCCATGCAGAAGCTGAAATTTATAGCCAAAATATCAACCCCATTCGTGTTTTGACTACCGGGCCTGTCAATATTGCAAAACAGCCATTTTTTGCTATGGGACATTGGCGAATGGCCGATCGTGCCAGATGGTGGGATAGGTACAATGAAGATATTCCGGTTATTATTGGTCACTTCTGGCGCAGGTTTGACAAGGATGCAACTAGAATATCAGGTGTTTTCGGCAAAGATGTATTTGAAGGTATTGAAAGTCATGACTGGATGGGCAACAAGCAAAATGTTTACTGTGTCGATTACAGCGTAGGCCAACTGCACAAGGAAAGACAACTTGGTACATCATCACAGGATGAATTTCATGGCAAGCTGGCAGCTTTAAGGTATCCTGAATGGGAAGTTCATCACGATGATGGAACTATTATTCGTATTGTCTAGTAGAGATCTTTCAAGCTGTTGTCCCTAGCA
>JAAGZM010000235.1 GCA_024206355.1 Gammaproteobacteria bacterium
GCGCGCTTTGAATGCGCCCACCTTTTGCAGGTTCTCGCATTTGAAAAAAATTTCCGCCCCGCTTAACCGGTTCAGGTAACTCGAAGTCAGCACCGGTGTGCGATGGATATAGGGAATGATGCGCTGATGCGCCTGCAGTACTTTCTCGTAAGTCGGGATATCCATGCGGGTTGCCTTGTTTAGCTGCGCGATCCTTGCGCAGGTTAATGAAATTTCCGGGCTAATGCCTGAAAGGCCGTTAGGAGAGGCTCCGAAAAACTGAATAGACCTGTAAGTGGATCAGCAGCTTGAGCTAATGCGATAAACCTCCCCCGATTAGTTACACGCATAATTAGAGTTTTCCAGCATCTTTTATTACTCTTTATAACCGACATTACCTCCCCAACAATCTGAATATCGCGATAGCATCATCGCGATTAAATATCCTGAACGCATATATTGATGAAACAAATACCAAGAGCAAGAGGCTCGATAGAATGTAATCATTGAAAATCACAAATCGAGATGCGAAAAACATTGTAGTATATACAGATAGAATTATCAGAAAGGTATGGATTAATCGGCCGTCTGGCATTTTTTTGGAAATCTGGAGAACGCTATTAAACGAGCCTATGAATACCGCAACAAATAGAGACATAATCGCTGCAATAGCCAGGCCGATTTTGTATAAAACCAGAAACAAAACTACGTGCACTATGGCCATGAAAATAAAGTGATATGCTGCTTGTTTTTTCATATCCAATGCGTTCATGCATTGGCCAAGAAATACTGATAATGCATAAAATGGGAAAATCCAATTCAAGAAAAGAAGGATACCTATACTTTTTTGATATGCATCACTGAGAAAATAGGAAATGAATTCTGGGATCAAAACACTAGCGAGCACAGATAAAAGAATCGAACCCACTAGTATCACTTTTGCTGCAGTTACTATATCCCTGCCACCATCACCATACTTATATGCTCTGGAAGCTCTTGGTAGAAAGGCACTCGAAGCCACAACTGGAATAACAAGCAGCGTTGTAAAAAATTGCATCGCTATAGAGTAGTAACCAACAATATCCGGGTTTGCCGAAAAATTTTTGACCAGGATTACTGACAGCTGTGCGAGAACAGCCAGTGCCGTAGAACTCAAAAGGTAGTAGCGGCTATGGAATGCTATAGAAAGCATATATTTCTTACTAAACCTGAATCTCAAAAAAGGTGAATAATCATTGCGTAGCTTCCATACTGCATAAACTGATTCAGCAAACCAGATCAACGCATGTAGTACCACTATTTCCAGCAAACCACCTGCATTAGAAGAAAGAACTAATACCCCTAGTAAAGCCTCGACAGATCTGAATGTACACTCTGACACAGGAATCCAGGCCGTGTTCTCGAGAGCGGTATAAGCGAAGCGAATCCAGGTTGTGACAACCCTGCCAACAAGGGCAACAGCAAAGATTAAATAGACATGAATCTCGACAAGTGTTTCCTCGGTAGCAAGAATAAAGATAACCAGCAATATGAAAATCGATATTGTGGACAATAAGGTGAGTAAAAGGCTGTGAGGAATAGCGTATTTTGCCTTACTGATTTTCCCTGCTATGTGTTTTGACAAAAAAACATTCTGCCCTAACAGTGCGACACTGATTACACTTAAATACAGTGCGATCCCATATAAATACTGCCCGACCTGATTGATATCGAGATACCTGGCAACTATCACCAGGTAAACAAATCGAATGGTTCTTCCGCTTGCCTGTGCGGAAAGCAGTGAAATGAAGCTTTTTAATAACTTCATTTAGTGACATCTTCCACGTTGATTTTATTCGGTAAAACGATAATCAAAGAAATGGACCCCCTATTTTGGGTGGTTTGAAAAGTGCATCCCCAAGTTAAGCCGCTCTCCTTGCAGCAGGTTGAGTTCTCTTGATTGGTACGGGTACCGAGCTCATTCCAGTCGTAACCCTTGAATCAATTCAATCAATTGTATTCACTCTTTATTTGAACAGACTAATATAGTCAAATGTATTGATCAAATAGGTCAATATCACTTTCCTAACCTGCTTTTACATCTTCGCAGTTTCACAAGAATCCGCCCTGAAAGTAAGTTGGTTTTCATGGAGGATTACTAAATAACCTTATCTCCTTCTATTGATAACGATGCTTGCCATGTGCCTTCTAAACTTTTCCGAATAAAACTTGTAAAAACCAGAGAGGTTTCCCAGCATACTAATTGCAATATTGTTTAAATATAGCTTTATGAAAATTGTAATCTTCAGATTACCAATAGCTAATCCCCTTGTAGATGACTGGAAACTTGCCTCTAGCAAAACAAAATCAGAAAAATCTTTTGCAGTTAAGTTAATTCCGTGACCAACTATTACTTGACGTATAAGTCTCCTGTTACTTTTCACTTTTAAACCATGACAAGTACCATGACTTTGCCTTAGTTGCTGTAAAAACCGATACACCCCTCTGATAAAAAGGGTATTCAAAGAAATCTTGCTTTTGAATGCCCACTCCTGGTCAATAAATTCAATACCGCCATCTTTCACTATTGTATTTTGCCAAATGGCATCTATTCTAGATCCAGATAAAAATCTTTTCCCTTCAGTATCAATAATTGACTCATTAGTTAAAAATTCAATCCATACCCTGCATGGCTCAAATACCTCCTCAATTGACATGCCTTTTTGTTTACTTCTTTTTAATATTAAGCTCTGCAAAGTATTACCGGAAACCCAGTCCACCTCTTCAGCTGCAAACTCAAGAAAATCAGATTCAATATTCGTGTTTTCTAAAAGATTCTTGCTTACCCTTATAGATAAACCTTCTCTTTTAAAAGTTGTCCTGGTGTCAAACTTACTGCATCTACTCAAGTTATACATCACCCCAATCTGCTCACAAAGGGGGGCTGGTGTGCTTGACTTGTGTGCAATGAACAAGAAAGAATTTGAGAAAAAATGTAATTGCCCATTTTTCTCTATCTCTTTAAGCGCTAAGCTTTCATCGAATAGTGGTTTTCGATAAGCGGAATAGTCTCTGGATGAAAAACTGCCCAGTAAATCAGCAACTCCAGGCACGCTGAAAAAGTCTTTTGAAATAACTGCGCTTGGTATTTTGTAATCTGGATATGGAAAGTAGGGTTCTACCATTGCAAAATGTTTTGACAGTTTCTGCTCCAATTCATGATACCCAAATGTTTTGGCTTTTTTGTCAAAACGAGGATACCCCTCTATGCCATCAAACATTTTCCCCGTATGATCCTCTGCACTTGAACAAAAATATTTCAACCCGAATTGATTTTCTATAGCGAGAACTAACACCCCATTATCAGTAAGAATATCGTCAAAATAGTTTAAAATGGCGTCATGCGGGTTAGATGCATCAACAAATACGTTAGCATATTCAAAAACCCCAATACAAAATACAATATCAAACTTTTCTTCAAATTTTACCTCCTGAAAAGGCGCACAAAGTATATCAACATTAGCCATTGACGATGTTCTCAATCTGGCTAAAGAGGCTCGAGACTCACTTCCCTCAATAGCGAGCACAGAACTAAAACGTTCCCCTAGAAAACGAGTAATTGCTCCACAGCCACAACCAACTTCCAACACGTTTGCTGTCGCACTAAAATCAAAGTCTTTTAGAAGCTGATGTCGCTTCCGGCTTAGATGATACTCGCTGGGCCAATCTTTGATATAAGATGCCAATTCAATCGAATTGGCACTTAAATCGCTGACCTTTAAAAAGGTGTCTCTTAAATACCTCTCTGAAGCTGACCCGTCAGAGTAATCAAAATCAAAGCTGGAGGATAACTTCCAAACCCCATCATCTCCAAGACACACACTATTCTCAACTTTGTCTTTCATGTCCCATTTCCCACTATTTTCCGAATGCGTTGATGAGTAAATGCACCCCAAAGAGTTAACCTTTCGCCCTCAGTTATGACATCATAATAAAAATAGGCACTGCCTGCCATTATAGATACACAAACAACAAATGTAGTAGGATGTAATGTAGTTGGCAGCATTGTGATAAACACAAGAAAAAGCCATTTTGGATATGAATACATTTTTTGTCATTGCTCTCCCGGCTAATGCCAAAGAGCATATAAACTCCAACTGAGGTGAATTGATTTCGGGACCTGGCGGCGGCTAAGCATAGCTTTGTGTTTTGCTCCGGGATAAGCCAGTACAGAACAAAAACTATTGGTAAAAATATCGCGAAGCCTAAAGGATTGAACGGCGTGCGCCCCGTCTATTTGTTTAATGCTGTCGTTGGGTAATGCGTCTTGTCCGAGCCGTGAGATCTATGTGTGATCATTTGGCTACTTCTTCTTAGCTCCAATAACATGATGGTCTATGCCCGCAAACCTATCGATAGATAGGGAAAGATGGGATGACTATTTTACATTGTGGTGGTTGAAAAGTACTCAGCAATGCTGCCTGAATCACAAAGCCGGTAAGATATGCCACCTGGATCACGAAAACTATTTTGGAGTGATTGAACTGACATTATGGCACTCCCAAATCCAGATAAAACAATTGCGCTCTGCTTGTTAGCTGGGCTGATATTTTCACGTTCTCTGCTATGTTAAACTTAACCGTCTTCATTGTTTGCGCTCAATGTTAGTCTGGAGGTTCGAGGGGATGACTTAGGGGTTACCAATAGTAAGAAATACGCGACAGCCAAAATTAATCACGCAATTTGGCTTGTTTAATAGCAAAAGCGAAGATTCACAAAAGGTGACAGTAGCAAGATGTCTTTATCGGGAAAAAAATATGTACTTGTCGGGCCCAGTGTAGAGCGCTTTAAGGGGGGGGTGGCACAATTCACGAGCCATTTGGCTGAACGACTTCCCGAGAAAATAGAGTGCCATTTTTTCTCCTGGTATCAACCTTACCCCACTTTTTTGACTAGCAGGGATTTTGTTGACAAGGTCAGTAAGCCAACCAAAGGCCTCGTGCCAGCCAATTTTCTTCTGGGCTATATGAATCCTCTAAGTTGGTGGAAGTTCGTCAAGGAAGTTAAAGCGCTCAAGGCAACCACCGTTTGCTTTACCTGGATTCATCCGGTGCAAGCCCCCGTTTATTTTGTTTTGACCTGCTTGATAAAATTGCTCACCGACGCAGATATAATCTTTATTTGCCATAATGTTTTGCCTCATGAATCATTTAGGGGCGATAGATTACTAACAAAACTCGGACTCAGTGGTGCAGACAGGTTGATTGTCCATGGTATTTCCGAACAAACACAGGTGAATGAATTATTTCGTAAAAAAAGGTCAACTCGTATTTTTTTGCCTTTACACAATTTCTTTTCATCTGACACTGAAATACTTGACGATAATGAGGCTGAGCCGGATAGACCATTGCGAGTACTATTTTTTGGTGTCATACGACATTACAAAGGCTTGGATATACTTCTTAAGGCATTGGCCATTGTTGTTAAAACCAATCCAGACATTCAGCTACACATTATCGGAGAAAAGTTTTTAAAAAATGATCGATTACTTGAGAGCGCTGATCCCGAAAAGCTCATTGATTCTTTAGAGCTTCGTGATTATATCAAAACTGATTTTCGCTATGTCTCTAATGAGGAAGTGCCGGCAATTTTTTCCCAGGCTGATCTGGCAGTATTTCCCTATAGGTCAGCCACGCAGTCTGGACCTATTACTGTTGCCTACTCATATGGAGTACCGGTTGTCAGTACAAGAACAGGTGGGATTCCTGATGTGGTAGTTGATGGGGTGAATGGTTATCTCGTGGAACCGAATGACGAGCATGCTTTAGCTGACGGTATTTTAAAGTACATTGACAAACCGATTCCTAAATCAAGTGTAGAGTCATTTGCAGAAATGCTATCGTGGGATAGCTATACGCACTGTTTGTTGAACGATTGTGATTTTGAGTTTCCTAAGCAGAAAAATGCCTAGACCATTCACTACTCTGATAAAAAATGGAAAGCGGAATCATTTGTGAAAGACCTTGTCGACATCATCATACTTAATTGGAACGGCTGGCAAGACACAATTCAGTGTCTTGAAAGTGTGTTTCGGAATAACTATCCAAACTATCGGGTTATCCTTTGTGATAATGCTTCATCAGATGGGTCAATGGAAAAAATTATTGCCTGGACGCAAGGTGAGTTAGTCGTTGAAAATGATGGGAGCCCGCTTTTTCAAAAATATTGTCAGCCCGTCATTAGTAAACCACTATCCTATGTTTTGTATAACCGGGAAGAGGCGGAAAATAGCAGTGCTGCAGCCGAAGTAGACTTAATACTGATTCAAACAGGAGAGAATTTAGGCTTCGCCGGTGGCAACAACGTAGGCCTGATTTATTCAATGCAAAGGGAAGGCGCCGCGTACGCGTGGTTACTTAATAATGACACCGTCATTCATGAAGATTCTCTGGTTCATTTAGTCAGCCGTATGAAGCATGCACCTGCTGCTGGTATTTGTGGCTCATCGTTAATTTTTTACGATAATCCGGATTATAGGCAGGCTACCGGTGGCTCTAGCTATTATAAATGGTTAGGTCTTGGTGTTACGCAGGGTAAGGTCAGTAAAACTGAAGATCCGGTTGACAGGGATAAAGTAGAAAAGTCTTTAGATTATATTATTGGTGCCTCCATGCTGGTTTCGTCCCCTCTGCTGCAGAAAGTTGGCTTAATGGACGACAACTACTTTTTATATTACGAGGAAATCGATTGGGCATTGCGTGCAAAACCTTTTTTCTCTTTGGCTTATGCGCCGGAAAGCCTTGTTTATCATAAAGTGGGTGGCAGTATAGGATCTCATCGCAAGGCCACTCAGAGAAGTAGCCTTGCGGATTATCACCTACTTAAAAACAGGCTGGCGTTCACCCGGAAGTTTTATCCTTATGCCGTGCCCACGGTTATCCTGGAATTGGTACTGGAAATGATCTTGCGATTGTTACGCGGGCAGCGGGGTAGTGCGGGTATGGTTCTAGGCATTATTTTCAATAAAGAAAACTAATTCCCCCGAATCGAGTGCTTCCCTTAGGAAGAACCATCTGTGGTCCGGGAGCCAAGCAGCATAGAAGAGCCAATAGGTTAATTATCAGGACCACGGCAGTATCTAAGAGCAATTGAAGACAATATTTTACTGACCTTCATCGTTTTGATTAAGTTCTAATTCAATGCGTCTGATTTTTTCGAGTGTCATCTCATGCAGTTGGCGGTTATAGGAAATGATGTCAGCCAGCAAGCCTGCTAACCAGGCGATACCGCTCATCAGCAGTAGAACGCCACCAAGAACAAGAGATTGTATGTGTCCATCACCATTGCCAGTGAAATACATGTAGAGAAAGCGTGTGATGGGTAGTATCCCTATTAAGAACAGTATGCTCCCGAAGTAAAAGAAAGCTCTAAGTGGCTTGTACATCACATACATGCGAATGATTGTCCCGAGCTGTTTAATTACAAAATCCGGAATATTTTTGAATAATCTGGATTCCCGGGTTACTGGATTGGTTCTGACTGGAACAGATACTAC
>JAAGZM010000236.1 GCA_024206355.1 Gammaproteobacteria bacterium
GCATTAGGAACAACCGTCCCGTCTTCTACTGTTAACGCCATGATAAAAACCTCTATAATTTTATTTAGTTTAACACATAGATTAGAGATTAAAAAGAAAGCATAAAAAAGCCCTGCACAATAGCAAGGCTTTTTACTTTTATGTTAGTTAAACATTTTCAACGTCACAACTTAGCTCTTGTATTAAAAGCTTAACATCTGACAAGTTACCGCCAGTTGCCGTTACTGTGATTTGTTTTTGGCTGTCATCAAGCACAACACTTAGATCAACATCAGTATAGTTATCAACCACACGCCAAATCACTTTATCAAGATCAACACCAGCAGGCGTTGAAATTACTTTAGCCACACCATCAGATAAATCAAATTGATAAATCTTCTGTTTAGCTTTAATGTCTGCACCGTTAACAGCTTCGTTGTCAGCCGTTGAACTTGGCACAATTACCTTTCCTTGGAACTCTGACTTACCATTGACGAATAACGCATGTTTTACACCTGTGTAATCATCAATAATTACAGCTGCATCTTGAACAGGCAGCGGTGAAGCAACACGGGCTACACGGTAAGAATCAAAGTCCAAAGCGTCAGTCGACAAAGCAAAATAAGCAGCGCGGTTATTAAGTGCGCCCGCAGTATCAGAAAAACCAAAGATACCAAGGTTAGCAGTTGCCGCATTCTGAGCAACAAAAGTACCACCAGCGTTAACGCCGAGTTGTGCATCAGTGGCTACACCGTAAGAGCCTGTGGCATATACAGCAGCGGAAGCGTTTAACACTCTACCCTCACCATTTAAACCAACTACGGCAACAGTCATATCATTTGATGACCCTTTATAGTGTGAAGTTATTGTGGCTGCGTTAGCATAGTCTAAGTCAAGCGGATTGCCACTGCCACCAGTGTAAACCTCGTTCTCAACTAATAATGCTCGCTGTGTATCAGTCAATGAGTCAGTATCAATTGATTTCATTTTAAAGTGAGCTGAGTAATCATAGCCGCCAGTATAACCAGTGCCAGCCGTTACAGTCTTATCAACTTTTAACGCCCCGGTCATAGTATCACCAGACTTTAATACTTTGTTATCAATATCAGTTTCAACGTCAGCCGCTAACTGATCACGACCGATTGAGTCATCAACAACTTTTACATTGCCACCAGATTTTTCAATGGTCACACCGTCAAGCATACCTTCTCGAATAAGGTCAGCAGATTCCGTATTATCTGTTTTGTGAATATCGCTAGCGCTTGAGCTACCAGAAGCAACATCATTAATAGCCAATAAGCCATCGCCAGTGTTAACTTCAATTGTGGAAGCGTCACCAAAAGTAATAGTTATATCAGCATTAACCTTGTAGAAGTCGCCATTAAACAATGCGGCGTTCTCAAATAAAACATTGTGGTTAGCGTGGAATGGGTCAATATGTACAATTCTACCTTCTGCGTTAACATACCCTTTATACAAGAAAGCTGCGCTAATTGCGTCTATCTGCATTTGTAAGTTTGAATCAACA
>JAAGZM010000237.1 GCA_024206355.1 Gammaproteobacteria bacterium
CAAGACTTCAGGAAAAGGCCTTTGGCGGAGTAACTAATACAGTTTTACTACAGATGACAACACCAGTTTTGATGTCTGAGTGATGAAAAAGTATCTTTTTAACAATAAGCTTCAGCATATTTCAGTATCCTAATACAGCCTGATACTTTTTGCTTAACTTTGGACATTTTAAAATCACGATCTGCTCTATCGTTAGTAATGCTACATAATCATAATTCAGAGCCGGTCAATTGAGGATCCTAGGTTTAACCTTTTCCACTCGTGTAGTAATATTTCGAAAGTGTTTTGGGCAAGAGGATATTATTAACAGTAGGTCATAAAGAAGAAATGATAAAAGAATATATCAGAAATCAAGAAAAGCAGATTTTGAACGAGATCATCTGAAGTTTGGAATATAGTGTCTTGGGCACTTACTTTAGCCCTTTTAGGAGAACATCAAATAAGCCTCCGGCTAAGCCGGAGGCTTATTTAATTAAGGAAAAGAATAATCTAAGTAAACTGTCCCCGTATCTATATTAATATTGCAGAGATTTTATTTCACAGTACTCATGCATTCCTTCAACGCCAAATTCTCGACCGTTTCCAGATTCCTTATATCCACCAAAAGGTGCTTCATGATTTGGCTCTCCGCCATTAATTGCGCATTGGCCTGCACGAATTCTTCTTGCGATTGTTGTTGCTTTGTCTTTATCGCCTGCCCAAACTGCAGAAGCTAATCCATAAGGTGTATCGTTGGCAATCTCTATGGCTTGAACAATAGTTGAATATTTAATCATCACTAACACAGGTCCAAAGACTTCTTCCTGAGCAATAGCCATATCATTGGTAACATCAGCAAAAACTGTTGGTAAAACATAGTTACCCTTCGTTAATCCTGCTGGCATTTCTGTGCCTCCAGTAACTAGTCGAGCTCCATCGGCAATGGCTTGATCAATGTAATCAAGAACAGATTGCTTTTGCCCAGGAGAAGACATGGGGCCAACAAACACATTAGGGTCAAGAGGATTTCCAATGGTTAATGCTTCTGACTTTGATTTGGCTAATTCGACGGCTTGCTCATAAACAGATTCATGGATGACCATTCTGGTCAGGGCATTACAGGTTTGGCCGGTATTAACCATGACATCATTGATGCCAAAATCAATGGCAGCTTCAAGATCAGCTTCTTCAGTAATGATAAAAGGGGATTTGCCGCCGAGTTCTAGACAAACTCTCTTTACATCGGTTGAAGCTGCATTGGTTACTTGAACACCAGCTGCTGTTGAACCAGTGAAGGTCACCATATCTACATCAGGATGTGAACTCAAAGCGGTACCTATTTCGCGTCCGCTACCGTGAACCATGTTAAATACGCCAGCAGGTAGTCCTACAGCATCGCATATTTCTGCAAACATAAATAAGTGGCTTGGTGTCTGGCTTGCAGCCTTTACAACCATTGTGCAGCCAGCTGCAATCGCTGGTGCAATTTTTCCAATCATTTGCCATACTGGGTAATTCCATGGATTGATCATCGCACAAACACCAATCGGTTCTTGAATGATGACAGAGTTTCCTACTTCCTTAGCTTCTTCCATATGCTTTGCTTTTACAGCAAAAGATTCACAAATAATCGCTAGTGGATCAACTTGAAAAGCAGCCGCATGTTGAATTGGCATACCAAGTTCATCAATAATTGTTTGAGTTAAGTCTGCATTTCGTTTTTCACCTTCTACGGCGATTTTTCTTAAAAAATCAGCTCGTTCAGCGGCAGTGGTGTTAGACCAAGAGCCAAAAGCATTTTTGGCAGCCCTGACAGCGGCATTGACATCTTCAGTATTTCCGTAGGGTACCCTAGCTGAAATCTCGCCATTAGCAGGATTAATTACCTCATCACTACCTTTGCCAATTGGCTCAACCCACTGTCCATTGATGTAAAACTTATCATATACTCTCATTATGTATCCTTTTGATGTTCGTCTGCTCATTTACAATCAGTAACTATGTTCTAATTGTTTTATATTTGTAAGTACCCCAACAGTGTATATTTATTGCAGTTTTGCTACAAGCTCTGCAGCTTCAGTAAGTACTTTGCGTAATATACTCTCTATTTCTCTCAATTCATCCGGGCCAGAAATCAGTGGTGGTGATAGTTGAATAACTGGCTCACCACGATCATCTGTGCGACAAATAAGACCATTTTTGTAGAGGTTAGGTGACAAAAAGTTAAACAAGATATCTTTAGCTTCATCTTCGTTTAATGCTTCTTTAGTTTCTTTATTTTTAACAATTTCAATACCAAAGAAGTAGCCCGCACCTCTTACATCGCCAACAATAGGAATATCGTAGAGTCCTTCTAGCAACTCTCTAAATAGTGGTTCATTTTCTCTAACATTTTCAAGAAGATTTTCTTCTTCGAAGATATCTAGATTAGCTAGTGCTGCTCTACAGGCTACAGGGTGACCAGCAAAAGTTATTCCATGCAAGAAAGCTGCATCGGGTTTTAAGAATGGTTCCATGAGAAAATCTCTACAAATCATTGCTCCCATTGCAGCATATCCTGATGTTAGCCCTTTGGCACAGGTGATAATATCTGGTTGGTAGTTATAGCGTTCTGAACCAAACATATAGCCTAGTCTTCCAAAAGCACAAATCACTTCATCAGATACCAGCATTATGCCGTATTTATCACATATCTTACGTACTTCTTGGAAGTAACCTTCAGGAGGGACAATGCAACCTCCAGAATTTTGTACCGGCTCTAAAAAGACGGCAGCAACAGTATCAGGGCCTTCAAGTTCAATCATACGTTCAATTTCATAAGCACATCTTTTACCAAAATCTGTGTTACTCATGCCTTCTTCCATCAAATGGCTATGGTAAGCATCAGTATTTTCAACATGATAAGTACCTGGTACTAAAGGCTCAAAAGTATTACGAATTTCGGTAAGTCCATTTATCGACAGGGCACCCATTGTTGTGCCGTGATAAGCAAGGTTTCTAGATATAACTTTATAGCGCCTATGTTCGCCTATTTCTGCATAATATTGACGAACTAGTTTCCATGCAGACTCTACAGCTTCTGAACCGCCAGAGGTAAAGAATACGCGATTAAGATCACCAGGTGCATATTCAGCTAATCGTGCCGCTAATTTGATAGCAGGCTCATTAGCATTATTCCAAATAGGAAAGAAGGCAAGTTTTTCACTCTGCTCTGCCATAGCGTTAGCAATCTTTTTTCTTCCATGTCCGACTTGAGAAACAAATAAGCCACCTAAACCATCAAAATACTTTTTACCGTGAATATCATAGACGTAACAACCTTCACCATGATCGATTATAGGTACGTCATTCTCTTGGTAATAGCCCATACTGGTGAAGTGCATCCAAAGATGTTTACGTGCAAGTTCCTGTAGCTGTTCGTTTTCCATAATTTCTGTCCAATTTATGTTGTTGTATAGTGTAGTTAAATAGTGTCGTAAAATAGTGTCGTTAAATAGTGTCGATATAATGTATTGCCGTAAATTTACAGTTGTAAACTATCTTTGTATATACCCCTTTAGCTTAAGGGGCAATGAATGTTCTGTAAATTACCGTTTACGAATCTTTAGTGTGGCGTTTGTCGAACTAATATTGAAGCCTTTTTATTATATTATTCAACTGCATTCATCATTATTTGACTCATTGTCGTCTATATTTTTGATAAGGATACAAATTCACTACCTTAAATGTTAGTATTTCAACTCTTATTATACTGAAGAATAAGCTGAAAACATGTCATTTCTTTCTGAGTTTAGTTTTCGAATATCAGCAATTTATCCGCATGTACGGACTGATGCATTTACTCCTATGTTTGCTGAACTATTTAAGGCTTTAGTCCCTACAGATAATGTGATGATTCTTATTTTTCCCAGTAAAAATCTTCCGATAATTGAATATAATGATCTTCCACCTAAGAATAAAGTTTCTATTGAACCACAGTATGTAGGTGGTGCATTTTTGTTGGACCCCTATTATTTGGTGGCAATGAAACAAGGGAAAACTGGTTTTTTTAGTCTCAATGATATTGCTCCTCATGGCTTTAAATCAAGCGAATATAACCGTAATTATTTTCGCTTATCAGGGATATCAACTGAATGTGGATACTTGATACGTATTGGTAAAGATCAAAAAAGAATTTTGAATATTTCTCTGGGAAATATGTCTGGTAATTATACAAAGAAACAATTAAAACAGTTGGCTGAAATCACTCCAGCAATTAAAGCACTCGCCAACGAGCACTGGAATGATGGTGAACTTGAATCTGATAATCAAATGGATTTAAGACAGCAGTTAGAGACTGCTCTCGAGTGTTTTGGTAACAGTGTTTTGACTGAGCGAGAAGGTCAGACGGTACATATGATCCTTCATGGATACTCTAGTAAAGCGATTGCAGAGCGTCTTAATATTTCCGTGGAGACGGTCAAGCGTCATCGCAATAATGCTTATACAAAACTCGATCTTGGCACTCAAGGCGAGTTGTTTAGCCTCTTTATAAACTCATTGATGAATATTGGTAATTATGAAGATGGTGATCCGCTAGTTTCATACCATAGTAAACC
>JAAGZM010000238.1 GCA_024206355.1 Gammaproteobacteria bacterium
AGTTTGCCCAAGTCCGGCAAGATGCACTTGTTAAGCGATTTCCCAGTGTTCAATAATTTCATTGTAGAAGTCATCAGCTTTGCCTTCTTGGTCATCACATGAAAAATATACAATACTCAAAGCACAATACTGTCCGGTTTCTGTTTTGAATTGTTCCAAGAGTTCCAATACTCTGCCAACAGATAACTCTTTACCTGAAAGCATGGATTTTGCGGCTTCACTGACAGCAGGTAAAAGCTTGTGACTGAAACCATTTAGCCATTTTTTGTATAGATTTTCTCGTAGCTCTAAAGATATTTCTTCGGGCGCTCTAACAATTTCATGAAGAACCATAAATGAAGCATTAGCTGATATATCTCTGGCCTGATTTATCAATGCAAGAGACCTACTTTCATCTTTGTAAGGAAAACTGAAATCTATTGATTCGATGAATTCTTGTTCGTTCATAATTTACGCTTAACAGTTTCTTCGAAGGACGCCTGTAAAGTACTTACTATACAGGCGTCCTTCTAGTTCTATGGCTGATAATCGCATATACTTGATATTAAGGGAATGACATGGAGCAAGTCAATGGACAAGGAAAGTCGAGAAAATC
>JAAGZM010000239.1 GCA_024206355.1 Gammaproteobacteria bacterium
TCGATCAATTGCCTGTTTGATATTATTACCGTGAATAGTTGTGATAACGAGGTGACCTGTCTGTGCAAATGATAGTGCATATTCCATTGCTTCTGTATCAAGTATTTCACCAATCATAATAACATCAGGTGCTTCACGCATCGCATTCTTCAGTGCGTTATGATAGTTCAGTGTATCAACGCCAATTTCACGTTGATCAAGAATAGACATCTTATGACGATGCAAAAATTCAATAGGATCTTCAATCGTTAAAATATGACTAGCTTTACTCGAGTTATGATAGTCAATCATTCCAGCCATAGTTGTTGATTTACCAGAACCTGTTGGTCCACAAATAAGTATTAAACCACTAGGCTCCATCACCATACGACTAATGATACTAGGTAGGTTAAGCTCATCAAGGGTTGGAATTGTGTGTTTGATATGACGAAGTACCATTCCAACTTCACCACGTTGTTTAAAAACATTGGCACGAAAACGACCTGTTTTTTTAACAGTATAAGCAAAGTTAGACTCCAATTCTTTCTCAAACTCTTCGATTTGAGTCTGATTCATCATGCCATAGGCAATATCTTTTATTGCACCTGGAGGGAGAGGAGATTGCCCCATTGGTGTTGATATTCCTTCAATTTTTATATGAGGAGGGGCACCAGTACTGAAAAATAAATCAGATGCATTCTTTTCAGCCATGAGGCTTAGCAGTAGGTTGATATCCATGTAGTAAGTTCTCGCCAGTTAGTTATATTATGTTTTATAGCTCTATATTAATGGTTTTTTATGGATTACGACAGCCCTGTTTGAAAGGAAACCCTGTTTAAAAGGAATTGTTTGAAAAGAATATAGATTAGTATGATTGCAGAGGTGAATTTGATTGCGTTAAATTCTTATTTTGTATAAGCTACGCGCCTTATTTTGCAAAGTACGTTTAGTTGTAAAGTATATAATTTGGTGAGGTGTCCGAGAGGCTGAAGGAGCACGCTTGGAAAGCGTGTAACGGGTTAAACCGTTCGAGGGTTCGAATCCCTCTCTCACCGCCATATTCAATATTATATTAGTAAAATGTGAAATAATGTGTCGTTATTGACTTTAATTACAATTCCATTGATCAAGATCAATGACTTTATAGCCAAAATTGCAGAACATGCCCCCCATCGATAAAAGACCGAATAATAATATAATAATTTCTAATTTTTAAACTTAAAAACTCAAGGATCACACAATGAAAAAGACAGCATTATATACAGCTATGGCATCATCATTGCTATTAGCATCAGGGACTCTTCTTGCAGAAGATACTAACGAATCTACAGGTTGGGATTATAAAGGACAAGCCGTCGTTTATTATCAAACTGCTGATGGCTACGGAAGAGGTGGATTGTTCGATCAAGGGCCTAGTGATACAAACTCTGGTTGGGCAGCAGCAGCAGCTGGTTTACAACTAACAGCAACAAACAAAGATATCACCAATGGTTTTGGAGTAGGTTTACAACTTTCAGGACTAAGTTCCCTTGGTCTTGAAGAAGATATAGTTTCTGGCATGGTACAAAATGCAGGCAGTTTAAACGACGCTGCAATTACTCAAGCCTACGTTACATACGCTGCAAATAAAACAAGCGTAAAGTATGGCCGTCAAGAGCTGCCTAAATCTCTTTCTCCTTTTGCGTTTACAGAAGGTTGGAACGCATTTAAAAATACTTTTGAAGCATTGTTAGTTGTAAATAGTGATATTAAAGATACTACTTTAGTATTTGCTTCTGTTTCAGAGCATAATAATTCTGTTGGAAGCTTGAATGATTTTTCTGATTTTCATTCTGCTAAAGGCCCTGCTTACATGGTCACTGCACAGAATAAATCTATCAAGGGTGTAACGTTAACTGGTTCGTACTATGCGATTCCAGATGCAGTGTCCTCTGCCGGTAGTTATGTAACTGATGCTGAAGCTTTCTGGCTTGATGCTGGTTTTAAAGTAGGAAAAGCAAATATAGGGCTTCAAGGTGGATATATTGGAGGACTTTCTTTAACAGGTACTTCAGATACAAAAGCATTTGGTGCTAAGATTTCTGGTAAAATTGATAAGTTCAGCTATTCATTTGCATTTTCATCAGCTGATGATGGTACTTTAAACATTGCTAACCTAGCTGGCGCTGGTGTTAAAACTCCCCTTTATACTCAAGGTGCTCTTAACCAAAATGTTATCAAGAGAGATTCTGATTCATTCAAAGCTACTATTTCTATGAGCGCAATGGGTGGCAAATTTATTGGTTCTTTCTTAACATCTGATATGGGTGACACTGCATTGTCTTCAACATTTGGGCTAGGAGTAAGCGGATCTGGTACTTATAACGAGTACGATTTCATCTACAAGAAGTCTTTAACTAAGAACATTCCTATATTTGCAGCTTTCATCATTCAACAAGATGACAGACAAGGTAGTGATGACTATCAAAACTTCTTCCGTGTATGGGCGAGGTATAACTTCTAAGATTTTTTGAAAGTTAACAAAAATGGAAGCTTAGGCTTCCATTTTTTTTGTTTGCATTATTCATCGTCTATTTACTCTGCAGAATATATATATTTTTCACCCTAGAAGAAGAGGATTCTAGGATTAACCTAGAATCCTCAGTTGGACGCGTTTGAGTGTGTTTTTTTTGGCTTAGTGGCGCCGACTAAAAAGCCGTTCATAGTCATTCTATGTAAGGCTTTTGCCGTCAAGTCAATAAGTCTAAAAATCGTGCAATCAAATGTGTAGGCAAACTCACTCAATGGGTGAATACTAATCCTTCTGTAAGTTGCTGTTTTGAAATAAATAACCATAAGTCAGAGCCGGTCAACTGAGGATTCTAGGATCAATAGTTAAATAATCTGTCAATGTAGGTGCTCTACTCTTTCACAGGTGATGCCGCACTGGTAGAATGTCGACATTATTACTTAATAAGAAACTACAATATGAAAGTTAGTCAGTACCTATTAGCTACGAGACGAGAAATACCTAATGATGCAGAAATAATTAGTCATCAGCTAATGTACCGTGCGGGAATGATCCGAAAAGTTGCAGCAGGGTTATACAGCTGGTTACCTTCAGGGTTAAGAGTCTTGCGCAAAGTTGAGAATATTGTGCGTGAAGAAATGAATCGAGCAGGTGCTATTGAATTGTTGATGCCTAGTGTTCAACCTGCCGAACTTTGGCAAGAATCTGAACGTTGGAATGAGTTTGGGCCAGAATTGCTGCGCTTCAAAGATCGTCATAGTCGTGACTTTTGTCTCGGACCTACCCATGAAGAAATTATTACTGACATCATTCGTAATGAAGTTAATTCTTATAAGCAACTTCCTGCGAATTTTTATCAAGTGCAGACTAAGTTTAGAGATGAAGTACGTCCTCGTTTTGGCGTGATGCGTTCTCGTGAATTTATTATGAAAGATGCTTATACTTTTCACCTGAATGATGAAAGTCTCAAAGATACTTATCACGTTATGTATGATGCATATTGTCGAATTTTTGATCGAATTGGTCTTGAATATCGAGCAGTACTTGCTGATACAGGTGCAATTGGTGGAAGTGGCTCGCATGAGTTTCATGTGCTGGCTGGATCAGGTGAAGATGCTATCGCATTTTCTGATGGTAGTGATTATGCAGCTAACGTTGAAAAAGCTACCTGTAAACTTGTTGGAAAGCGTCAAGCCGCTAAAGAAGAGATGAAAGAAGTACATACACCTGATGTACGAACTATGGATCAAGTTTGCGATTTTTTAAAATTTAAGATCACAAATGGTATTAAGACACTTATCGTTAATGGAGTTGCTGATGCGGATAAAAATCGCTCATTAGTAGCTTTAGTATTACGTGGAGATCATCATTTGAACGAAATTAAAGCTGCGGCACATCCATTAGTTGCAAGCCCTCTTGAGTTTGCAAACGATGAAGATATTATAGCTACTATTGGTGCAGCTCCGGGCTCAATTGGTGTAGTTGCACTACCTGTAAAAATATTGATTGATAATGATGCCTCAATACTCAGTGACTTCGTCTGTGGTGCCAACAAAGATGATTATCATCTTACAGGTGTTAATTGGGATAGAGATGTTAATGACTTCGAGGTTTTTGATTTACGTAATGTTGTCGAAGGAGATCTTTCTCCTGATGGTGAAGGTGCACTAACGATCAAGCGTGGTATTGAAGTTGGACACATTTTTCAATTGGGTACAAAGTACAGCGAAATGATGAAAGCAACTGTGCTCAACGAAAATGGTAAAGCCGTCAATATGTCCATGGGTTGCTATGGTATTGGTATCAGTCGAATTGTTGCTGCAGCCATCGAACAAAATTACGATGACTGGGGAATTATTTGGCCAGATAGTATTGCTCCATTTCAAGTTTCTTTACTGCCAATGAACATGCATAAATCTCATCGTGTTCGTGAGCGCTGTGAAGAAATATATCAGCAATTAACCGATGCAGGTATTGAAGTTTTGTTTGATGATCGCAAAGAAAGACCTGGAGTGATGTTTGCTGATGCAGAATTGATTGGTATTCCACATCGTATTATTGTCAGTGAAAGAGGTATTGATGCTAAAGAAGCTGAATATAAGCATCGTACATCTCGGGATGCAGAGCAGGTACCATTTGAAGAACTTACTAAGTTTATCAACGGAAAACTTAACCGCTAATTTCAGAGGTCATATCGAACTTGATAATTATACCAAATAACATAATAAGTAGTGTGCTTAAGATAGTAAGCATTCTACTTTTGGTAGGACTTTATCATTCATCAGTCTTAGCTCAACAACAAGCCCCCGATGCAGACTTTAAACAGCAGTTTAGACAAACTATCGCTGATGCCGATCAGTTTGAAGATAAATTTGCCGCACAAGTATGGCTCACCGATATGAGTTACCGCCTGTCAAAGCGTGCTCCTCATATTCCTGAACAAGAGCGTCTTGCTCTTCTTGCACTCGTCCATAAAGAAGCAACTAGACATAAACTCAACCCTCAAATGGTTCTTTCGTTAATCCAGATAGAAAGTAACTTTGACAGGTTTGCCATTTCAAAAGTAGGTGCTCGCGGTCTCATGCAGATCATGCCGTTTTGGCTAGATGTCATAGGCGAAAAGACAAAAAGTAAAAAGCAAGATAACCTTTTTGATATAGCTACAAATTTACGTTACGGCTGCGCTATTTTAAGCATTTATATGAAGAGAGAGAAAAAAGAAATAATTCCAGCACTCGCTCGCTATCACGGTAGCTATCCACGTGATTATTATTCACAAAAGGTAATCAAAGCTTGGCAAAATCGTTGGCA
>JAAGZM010000240.1 GCA_024206355.1 Gammaproteobacteria bacterium
TCTTCAATTCTTGAAAATACACAAGAATGGCAACAAAAATTGAAACAACAGGATAATTTATAATGACAGTTAAAGCTAATGTCGATTACGTAGAAATTGATAAATTCGCAGCCATGGCTTCTCGTTGGTGGGATCCAAACAGTGAATTTAAACCCTTACATGATATCAATCCTTTAAGACTCGACTATGTGATCAAAAATAGTGGTGGTATTAAGGATAAAAAAATACTCGATATCGGTTGTGGCGGTGGAATATTGTCTGAGAGCATGGCCAAAGAAGGTGCAATTGTTACTGGTACAGATATGGGTGAAGCACAAATTAATGTGGCAAAATTACATGCACTAGAATCTGGAACTAGCATTGATTATATTCAACAGTCTGCAGAATCGCTTGCTGATGAACACCACGAAACCTTCGATGTAGTGACCTGTTTAGAAATGCTAGAACATGTACCTGATGCATCATCGATTGTTGCAGCTTGCAGTAAATTAGTAAAGCCAGGTGGCCATGTATTCTTTTCAACCATTAATCGCAATCCGAAAGCTTGGTTTTTAGCCATTGTAGGCGCTGAATATGTTTTGAATATGTTACCTAAGGGTACCCATGACTATCAACGTTTTATAAAGCCATCTGAGCTCAATAATTGGGTTAGAGGTTCAGGACTTAAGTCGATGGATATCACTGGCATGCAGTTTAATCCAATTTTTGATAGTTATAAGCTCGGTGGTAGTGTTGATGTTAATTATCTAATGTGGACACAGAAGGCTGAATCATGAAATTTTCACAGTTTCCAAGAAGACAATATCTGCAAGGTGCTACACCGATAGAAGCAATGCCTCGTTTGAGCCACGCACTTGGCGGCAAAGTTAATCTTTTTGTAAAACGAGATGATTTACTGCCGGGAGCAGCAGGTGGTAATAAAACAAGAAAACTAGAATTCTGTCTTGCCGATGCATTGGCAGAGGGTGCTGATACGATTGTTACCTGTGGTGCTATTCAGTCAAATCATTGTCGACTGACATTAGCTTGGTCTGTAGTTGAAGAGCTCGAATGTCATCTTATTCTCGAAGAGCGTGTTGCAGGTACCTATAACAATGAGGCCAGCGGTAATAACTTTTTATTCGAATTAATGAGCGTTAAAAGTAAGACCATCGTTGATGGTGGTAGCGATATGATGGCTGCTATGGAAACTAAAGCTAAAGAGCTAAGAGCTGCAGGCAAAAAGCCCTACATCATTCCCGGAGGAGCTTCTAACGCGATAGGAGCATTAGGTTATGCTGCTTGTGCTGAAGAAATTATTAATCAACTCAATGATTCTCGTCTTTTAATCGATCATATTATAGTACCTTCAGGATCTGCAGGTACGCATTCTGGTTTGGTTGTTGGCATCAAAGGTTGTAGCGGTAACATACCTGTCAGTGGAATAAATGTTTCGCGTAAAAAAGCTGAGCAAGAAGAACTTGTTCTTGACTTGGCTTTAGAAACTGCTGAAAAACTAACTATTCAAGGCTCAGTAAATGCAGATGATATTGTCTGCTTTGAAGATTATGTCGGTGAAGGGTATTCCAAGCCCACCGATAGTATGATTGAAGCGGTGGAGATGTTTGCTCGCAATGAGGCAATTTTACTTGATCCAGTTTATTCAGGTAAAACCGCAGCAGGGCTAATTGATTTAGTGCGTAATAACCATTTCCCTGATGGAGCGAATGTATTGTTCTTGCATACAGGTGGTTCACCAGTCCTTTATGCATATATGGATACATTTCGAGCCTCCTAATGGGAGATAAAACTGTTGGTATTATTGGAGGAATGGGGCCTGAAGCTACTGCAGATTTGCTACAGAGGATAATTAAATTAACCCCTGCTACTGACGATAGTGACCATATTCATTGCATCATTGATAACAACCCAAAGATTCCTTCTAGAATTAAAGCTATTATT
This sequence comes from Gammaproteobacteria bacterium, assembly GCA_024206355.1. GTDB lineage: Bacteria > Pseudomonadota > Gammaproteobacteria > Enterobacterales. Next base: position 1,942 of record JAAGZM010000240.1, read on the forward strand.
GATGGTAACGGAGAAGATCCTAGCCCATTTTTAGCAAAAATGGCTGTTGGACTAGAAAACTCTGGTGCTGATTTTCTGGCTATTCCATGTAATACAGCTCACTACTATTATGATGTTATTCAAGAAGCTGTGAATATCCCTATACTTCATATTACTGATGTTGTATTGAAAGCTATCCGGCACCATTTTCCTGATTATCATAAAATTGGTGTTCTAGCTTCACCAGCTGTCCAAATAACGAAACTGTATGAAGATAAATTTTCAACTGTAGGACTCGATGTTACTTATCCTGACGTAGCAGAGCAGGCTCTACTCTTCCAGGTTATTAAAGATATTAAATCTAATATCAATCGTGAACATTGTCAGCAGTCATATCACAATATTTGTAGTCACTTAGTTGATAAAGGAGCAGAGCTTCTGATCATCGCCTGTACTGAGTTAAGTATTTTAGAGACACTATCTTCAGTTAAAACAATTGATGCAGTAGATACCTTAGCTAACGAAATTATTACTCAAGCAAAAGGAAATTGCTGAATTATTCAGATCGAAGGTTTATCATTATAACTATTAACAGTACTATCATTTGTTAAAGGAAATAAACGTGAATCAATTTGTTTCAGCTCAATCAACAAGATACCTATCGTGCGACAACGTAGACAAAGCTATTCCTATTTATTCGCTATCAAGTTCAAGACTAGATGACTGGTTAAATGCTCTTACGGCCGCACAAGCCTGTTGGGTAAAAGAAAATAACTTTACAGCTGATAAAAATGAAGTCATTAAACTCTCCAATTCTGAAGGTAACATCTCATCAGTTATTATGGGCACAGGTTCAAAAGAGCAGTCAGTTGGAATAGCTAGTTACGCAAAGCTAGCTCAAAACTTATCAAATGGGTATTACAAGCTTGCTGATGTTGACATTACTGTAGATAACATAAAGCTTTTCAGTATCGGTTGGGCATTATCACAATATGAGTTTGACCATTATCAGAATAAAAAGAATAAGCATAATGCAGTACTTGTTCTAAATGATGAAACCCTGCTCAAAGAGGTTTTAGACATTATCAATGGTCTTTTCCTTGTTAGAGATTTAATCAATACGCCTACCTGCGATATGGGTCCTAGTCACCTATCGAAGATCATGGAAAAACTATCCAAACAGTACGATGCAATATTTTCTGAATTAGTTGATAAAGAATTGCTAGAACATAATTTCAATACTATTCATACCGTAGGCAGAGCCGCAAAAAATAAGCCACGACTTCTTGATTTAACCTGGGGGCGAGAAGATGCTCCAAAGTTAACTCTTGTTGGTAAAGGCGTTTGTTTCGATACTGGTGGACTTGACATTAAACCCTCTTCAGGTATGCGAATTATGAAAAAAGATATGGGCGGTGCTGCACATACTTTAGGACTCGCTCAAATGATCATGGCTGCAAGACTTGATGTGAGGCTACGTTTACTTATTCCAGCCGTCGAAAATAATATATCTGCCGATGCTTTTCGTCCTGGAGATATTATTACTACATATAAAGGAACAACAGTAGAGGTTGATAATACAGATGCAGAAGGAAGACTAGTACTTTGTGATGCACTTGCACTTGCCTCTGAAGAGGCTCCAGACTTATTAATAAACTTCGCCACATTAACCGGTGCTGCACGAGTAGCAATGGGAACTGATGTAGTTCCATTTTTCACAGATAGTGATGACATTGCACTAGCACTGGCTAAACATAGCGATAGCGAAGATGATCCTATCTGGCGTATGCCTTTGCACACACCTTATGAACCACAGTTAAAATCAAGTGTTGCTGATCTATGCAATACCGGCTCTGGACCCTTTGGAGGAGCAATTACTGCCGCCCTCTTCCTAAAACATTTTGTTGATGAACCAGAAAACTGGGTTCATTTTGATATGTATGCGTGGAATATGTCGAATAAATCTACAGGCCCTGAAGGTGGAGAAGCAATGGCTATTAGAGCTGTCTTTGCCTATATAAAGGCCCGCTTTACTTCTGATCAGTCATTATCTTAATAATCTTCTGACCTAATTCAGGATGCCCCATAAATTGTACAAATGGGGCAGTTACCTGTTCATTACCCTTTGCAAAAACTAATACTGGTGAAGCCGTATGAGTACCATTTGACCAAACAACTGATTGCCTAGTTGCAACTTCAATCGCCAAGAGATTTTGACGGTTATCATCAAGGTGATAAACAAAGAACGCATCATTAGCGTCAATTCGTGGTACGCGTCTGGCCGATAAAGATTTATGTCCTTGGACATAATAAGGATTATCTTCTGTTTCTAATATTCTTGCTGCCTGCTGTTCAGTGATATCAAATTCTGTATTTTGATTGATAATTGCCATTAACGCAGCCGGTGTCTTTTGCTCAGCATTTAATTGATCAAATTTCCTGGAAAAAATTTCTGTATAACTTAACTTTTGCTGATAAATCTTATCGAGCACATTTGTAGGACCGAAGTTAAAATTAGTTGTATAAGATCTGTTTTTAAATACTGAACCAGGTAAATCTTCTGGCTCTGGAATATCCGCCCCCGAATAACTAAAGCCAAAGCCACCGGTTTCATGATCAGCTGTAACCACTATTAAAGTGTCGTCTCGTCCATTAGCCCAGTCCAAAACATAATTGAGCGTTTCATTCATTTTCAACATTTCATGGAGCATCGTACCTGTATCATTATAATGAGCCGCCCAGTCAATTAGTCCAGATTCAATCATCAAGAAAAAGCCTTGATCATTATTATCCAATATACCAATGGCCTTAGATGTCATTTCTTTTAGGGTAGGAATTGTGCGCTCAGGATTGTTTCTATCTCGATCAGTAATAATCGCATCTGGAAATGCTGAGTTAGTAAATAGTCCTAATAGTTTCTCTGTTTCTTTAGCATTAGCCTTTTGCATTTGCTTGTTTGTAAAAGCCAACTGGTAACCTTGCTGCTGAGCTTCAGAAAGCAGATTACGTTCATCGGATCGTTTTGAGTTAAAATTAATAGCACCGTCTGTCATCTGACTCAGTTGTTTATAAATAGCAGAACTATGATCATTAGCTTGTTCAGGGATCCAATGCCTTAGCCCTCCTGAGAGCATTACATCTGGACCTGTCGCTAACATATCAAGCGCTATTTCATTCTCAAGGCTTCGATGTGGTTGATGAGCTGCAAATGCAGCAGGTGTCGAATGGGTAATTCTGACATCTGAAACCAAACCTGTGGCTTTGCCCATTTTTTTGGCAATAACTAAAACACTTTCACGGGGATAACCTTGAGAATCAACACCGATTGTTTCAGGTTTTGCTGGTTTTCCTATCGCCAATTGAGTAGCAGAAGCTGCTGAGTCAGTAACCAATACATTTGCAGCATAAGTCATTGATACACCTAGAACACCACCTTCGTTCATCATCCTTTTAAAAGCGGTAGTTCTAGTTTTTAGAACTGGGGTTTTCGATTGCCTTGCATAAGCTTCGAGTAAACCAACTTGGGCAGGGCCCATACCATCACCAATGATAAGAATGACATTCTTTATTTTATCGCTATCAGTATCATTGTCAGTCTCATTTCCATATATTGTCAAACTAGAAAACCCAACCATTGAGAGCAAGGCAAATATTCTCAAAAATTTATTCATCGATTTATCTCTTTGTTCTTTCTATTTATAGGTAAGCGAACCTTCAGTATTAACGATATTGACTGAATGTATTATCTTACTATTGTATTTTAATGTTTCAACATTTGAAACAGTCATATAATCTGCATGAGCACCACTGTGATTAATTTGTAAACGAATGAAACCACGATGTCTCCCGTCACTCCAGACAATTTCTTTATTTTTTGCCGTATTCAACTCATCATAACGCTTCATTATATCTGCACCTGCCGACATTATCGAACGTGGAGAGCTGATACCTGTTGAGCCCAATTCTACGCCCATTGACTGTTCGTTAGCATCAAAAAGGACATTCTGCCAATAACTGTGACTATCACCTGAAACGACAAGTAAATCATTGGCACCCGCATCTTTTGCGATCTGATAAAATCGTTCCCGAGCATCTGGATATCCAGACCATGAGTCTAAATCAGATGGTAATTCAAATTTTCCCAGTTGAGTTCTTTGCTCAAGTGACTTTTTTGTATAATCATCACTCGAAGTGTTTATAAAATCACTAAAAACAGGTTCATCCAAATTTGGTGCTATTGATTTCGCAATAACTGACTGATTACCAATAATTCTCCACTTACGCCCAGAACTAACTGACTCTTTAAGCTCAGTTTTTAAGAACGCTTGCATTTCCTCTGAGAGCATATTTCGATTCGGAGCTTCAATAACATCATGTAGAAATTGTTTAGCTTGTTCTTTATTTTTAATGGTCGGCAGGTGCTCATCATAACTTATCTGCTTATTACGACCTGTGTGTCTGCTTTCAAGAGTAATCAAGCTTGCTAAGTCACCGAATTTATAATGTCGCCAATATTTGGAACGGTCCTTAGAATTCGCAGGATCACGTATGGGTAACCACTCATAGTAGGCTTGTAAAGAGGCAGCTCTTCTTGCATACCAATCACCTTCATTAGCCTGATGATTTAGAGCTCCTTCCTTCCAGGGGTTATTTGCAGTCTCATGATCATCCCAAATCACAATTAATGGGTGTCTGGCATGCATGGCAATAGAACCTTTATCAGTTTTGTATTGAGCATGACGCATCCGATAATCATCTAGTGAAAGTATTTCATGTGACGGTAGATGATTTCGTCCTAGACGCTTTCCTGTTTCTCCACCATACCCATCAGTACTATATTCATAGATGTAATCCCCCAGATGAACAACCATATCGATAGTAGGATCTTTAGCAATAGCATCATAAGCGTTGAAATATCCAAAAGGATAATTTGAGCAGGTAGCAATCGCCAAGCCTAATTGTTCGACATGACCAGTTGGAAGCGTTTTAGTTTGACCAATGGGTGAGATGGCACCTTTAACTTCAAATTTATAAAAATACGTCACCCCTGGTTCAAGATCAGTCGCAACAATTTTAACCGTATAATCTCTACTTTTGTCAGTAGCAAATTGTCCTCTTTTTACTCCCTGAGTGAATGCTGCATCTGTTGCAACAAACCAGTTAACAATTATGGATTCATCAACTGTACTCACTCGTGTCCAAATCACAACACTTGACTGATCAGGATCTCCACTTGCAACGCCATGCATAAATTGAGGGCTTAATTTTGATGGTTTAGCAAGCAATTGAGTACCAGAGACAGGTAGAATTACAGATTTAGAAACTACTTTTAAAGCTTCTCTACGTGTTAACTTCTTAGTCATTATTATTCCCCATTTTATACTAAGTTTGCAGCCTCTTCCTGAGATAACAGTTTACCCTGATATCCGTCATATGCTTCTTCAAATCTCATCTGTTTTAATACCTCAACAAAAGCTGTCCGGTTCATTTTCTACCCCAAATAGGGGCATAATAAATCCGGACAGGTCACGTGTTAATTATTAGGACAGATAATTTACTCCTAACA
>JAAGZM010000241.1 GCA_024206355.1 Gammaproteobacteria bacterium
AATTTACTCACGAAGATATTTTAGCTATTAGAGATATGAAAAAATCTTTATATTATATAAGTATTAAAACAGATTTTTTAACCAGCTCTCAATTATCAGCAAGTTTATTTACATCAACAGATGATATGGAAATTGCAACTTCACCCTATGGAAATAACAAGCAAGGATTTAAACTTCTTTTGATGAGTCAGATAAATGCTTCTCTAATTTCAATGATTAACTATCAATATAGTGAAACAGATTTTGATGGAAAATTTTGGGGATCTTCTCGAAAAGATACACTAAATGGAATAGATATGTCTGTGATATGGAAAGAAAATAAAAGTATGAGTTATTGGGGAAAGATAAAATTTGTAGAAAATGACTCAACAGATCAATTTAATTTGTATAGTTTTGAAAAGCTTGTTTTTGAACTCGGCATTAGTTATCAATTTTAAAGAGGTTTAAGCAATGAAAATAAATTATAAAAAACGATGCTTTTGCTTAGTGATAGCAACTTCATTATTTATGACTGGGGTTGTTTCTGCCAATGTTGGTAAAGTGTTGATTGCCATAGGTGACGTAAAAGCTCAAAGAGAACAACTTGTGCAATTACACCGTAATTCAATATTACAAGAAAAAGATATTATCATCACAGGTGCTAAAGCTAGAGCACAGTTACTAATGATCGATGATGCGAAGATTGCTATTAAACCATCTTCAGAATTTTCACTAGATGAATACAAGCTTGCACAACAATCTACCAATAAAAGTAATCTAGTTGGTAGCAATAAATCATCCGTGACAATGAGTTTATTGAAAGGTGGCTTTAGGACCATTAGTGGTGCAATAGGTTCCGGATCAGATAAAAACGAATATCTTGTTAAAACACCAATTGCCACAATTGGGATAAGAGGAACGGACTATAGTATATTACTATGTGATGCAAGCTGTGCTTCTCTGGAATCAAGCGAGAATATGGCCCCAGGACTATATATTGGTGTATCAAGTGGAGGTATTCAGATCAGTAATGCTTTAGGTCAGTTATTATTAACTGAGGGACAATACAGTTATGTAGCTAGTATTAATAAAAATCCCGTAAGAATTGTAACTCCCCCCCTATTTTTAATGTCTGACACAACAAACCCTTTAGTGAAAAATGATAATATAGAAAGCAGCGGGACAATAGTTGAGTCTGATGATATTGAAGAACCTTTGGAAGATGATATTTTACAAGATGACAATCTATCTATTTCAATTACTGGTTCTGATGACATTACTGGTTATGACGATATTATAGTCTCTATTGATGGTATAGGTTCTGATGGTTATCCTGTTGAGGTAGACAATATTAATTATGATTTTTCAAATTTATATTCTATTGGGCTTTCAGGTTTATTTGGTACAGATAATGGTTATTCGACTGTTTCTGAGACCCCTGTAGATAGCATTGATACATCAGAAATTGGATTACTGGAGTTTTATACTCTTTCTCCTGAAACAGGCATAGGAACTTTGTATAGTATTGCTGATTCCATACTAATAAATGTTGGTTATGATGAATTATCTGGGCTCTCTTGGGGACGTTGGGGTGGTAATTTTATGACTTCAACATCTGTTGATGGAAATGTCTCAGAAATAGCGTTAGTGAATTCTTCAATACATTGGTTAGTCAATAATTTTCAAGAAGATCAAACTCTCCCAATTAGTGGTTCTGCTAGCTTTCAGTTAGTTGGAAATACAGATCCAACAAATAATATTGGTGATGTTGGAATTCTAGGCTCTGCCTCTTTCTATGTAGACTTTACAAATCAGACAGTCTCAAATTCCCTAAATTTAGGCATTGCAGGTAGTGTATGGAGTGCAACAGGTTCTGGAACTATCGTTACAGGAACATCATGGTTTGAAGGTGTTTATAGTTCTGTCGTAATTGATGATGTTGAAAATGGAACCGGTGATTTTTCAGGAATGTTTAGTAGTTTACAAACTGATGGCATACCCTCGGGTGCAGGTTTAAATTATGTATTGCGTAGTGGTGCTGGAGAAATTGTAAATGGTGTTCTCGTCTTTGGTTATAGAAGTGGACCCCAATAATTGGACAGTAAAAGAAGTAGGTCAAAAAATGTTAAAAAGTGGTGTTTAATATAAATAAGCATTTATTGTTATTATTGTTGTTGTTAATTCTATCTGCTTGTGGTGGAGAAAGTGACTCAATAATCACTGAACAACCAGTTTTAATTGCAACCTCTACAGTCAATGGTAGTGTCACCAAGGGGACATTGGTAGGGGCAACTATTGATGCTTATAACATTGCTATTGACGGGACCGTTGATTATACAACTCTAGTAGCATCAGCAATAACTGATACAAGTGGATTATTCAGTCTTGATTTACCCGAGGAAAGAGGTTTTTTATTACTTCAAAGCAGTGGTGGCGATTTTATTGATGAAACCGACCAAAACCCTGATATTAATCTAAAACGTAAGATTACATTTTTATCAAATGAAGGTTTGACGATTGTCTTACCACCAACCTATACTTCTATTGCTTTGACTATGATTTCCCAGTCAATTTATAACAAAACAGTACGTGAATTTAATAATGATTTTTATGCTGTGTATCAAGCTAATATTAACAGGTATACTTCAGGATTTGGATTCAATCCCCTCATTATATTACCGGCTGATCCAGTTAATCCTGATCAGTCAGCAGACGAAGTAGTTAGACAATATGCTCTAATCACTGGAGGGCTTGCAAATATCGTGAACCAATCAGCAATATATTTAGGATTTGCACAATCGACATATGAAGTAATACAGGCCATTATTTCAGACTTCAGTGATGGGAATGTCGATGGAACAATCAATGGTACACCAGTATCTGTTGCAAATGGGCTATTACCATCTGAACTTGATCTTGATCTGGATCTGGATACTGCGATTATCAGATTCAGAAACAACAATTTTGCCAATTTTCAAACCACTAATCTTCCAGTGATTAATTATGATTTACTTAACAATATATTACCAACAGCTAATGCAGGTACTGATCAGACTGTTGCAGAAGGCGAAT
>JAAGZM010000242.1 GCA_024206355.1 Gammaproteobacteria bacterium
AGATCAAATCAAAACCATCTTCTGCCACACATTCAAACCAACTGCCCTGTAAAAATGTTATGTTAGGACAGTCATTTAATAGCGCATTTTCCGATGCAATATCCAGTGCATTGGCTGAAATATCAGTTGCAGTAATATGAAATTTTGGATTTTCCGAAGCTAGTGCTACTGCAATAGCACCACTGCCAGTACCTAACTCTAATATTTTCTTATCTGTCTTTAAGATCGATACTTTCTGTAACGCCCATTCAACCAAAATCTCTGTTTCTGGTCTAGGGATCAAAACATCAGACGTCACTTTAAAGTTCATTGACCAAAACTCTCTAAAGCCGGTGATGTAAGCAATAGGTTCACCAGCAAGGCGACGTTCCTTAAGAGAATTGAGTTGAACTAAATCAGAATCGGAGATAACCCGATCAGGCCAAGCTAATAGGTAACTCAGAGGTTTATCTAGACAATGGCACAGTAATACTCTGGCATCTAGTGATGCTGTTCCAGATAGCGAATTAAATTCAGTGGTTGATTGATTCAACCACTGTTGATGCGTAATTGACAATGGGGCAGTCATAACTACTGATTAGTTTGCAGTCTCAGACAAGATTGCTAGTTGATCTGCTTGATACTCATGATTTAACGGCCCAACAATCTGATCTAACTCACCTTGCATGACTTCATCCAACTTATAAAGCGTCAGGTTAATTCGGTGATCAGTCATACGTCCCTGAGGGAAATTATAGGTTCTAATACGATCAGATCGATCACCTGTTCCAACCAAATCACGTCGTGTCGCTTCTTGCTCAAATTTTTGCTTTGACTCTGCATCGGCTAAAAGTCTGGAAGAAAGCATCGACATTGCCCTTGCTTTGTTTTTGTGCTGCGAACGCTCATCCTGACACTCAATAACAACACCAGAAGGAAGGTGCGTAATTCGGATCGCAGAGTCTGTTTTATTCACGTGTTGTCCACCTGAACCAGATGCTCTAAACGTATCAATTCTAAGATCTGCAGGGTTAATATCAGGAGCATCAATTTCATCAGCCTCAGGCATAATAACAACTGTGCAAGCAGACGTATGAACGCGACCTTGAGATTCGGTTTCCGGAACACGCTGTACACGATGAGCCCCAGATTCAAACTTCAGTTTAGAATAAACCTCCTGGCCAACGATACGAGTGATAATCTCCTTATAGCCACCATGATCACCTTCATTTTCACTCATAATCTCAACTTGCCAGCGATTCTTTTCGGCATATCGGCTGTACATTCTAAATAAGTCACCAGCGAAGATTGCTGCCTCATCACCACCTGTACCAGCTCGAATTTCCAAATAAGTATTCTTATCATCATTTGGATCTTTAGGTAATAGCAATGTTTGCAGTTTTAAATTAAACATTTCTATATCAGATTTAGATTGTTTATATTCTTCCTGAGCCATTTCTCGAATTTCAGGATCAGAGTCTTTTGTCATCTCTTCAACAGACTGGAAGTTTTCTTCAGCCTGTTGATAATCATTGAAACTCGTAACAATTTCCTCAAGTTGCGCATATTCTTTAGACAGCTCTCTGAAACGGTTCTGTTCATTGATGACTTCTGGATCGCCAAGCATATAACCAATTTCTTCATGGCGCTCAACAAGAGTCTGTAATTTATTATAGATAGTAGGCTTCATAATTTTAGGATCAGCACCTTATTTTTCTTGGTTACTTTTTGTTATTTTTTGATCAAGAGAAAACAGATTACGTGCACGATTTAATGATTCAATATCCCCTTGACTACCAGCTTCACTTAACTGTCTTGTTGGTTCGTGTAGGAATTTATTGGTTAGCCGACGACTTAAGTCTTTTAAAATATCTTCTGCCGGTTCACCTTTTTCTAAACGTGTAAGGCTTCTATTTAATTCAGTATTCGCTAAATCTTGATATTTATCTCTAAACACCCGAATGGTTGAAACAGCATCTAATGAACGCCGCCAATCCATAAATCGTTTAGAGTGTTGAACGATAATTATTTTAGCTTCATCAGCCGCACGCTCTCGGACCTTCATATTTTCATTGATCACATCTTGCAACGCATCAATATCATAAAGATAAATATCCGAAAGCTCACTCACTTCAGCCTCAATATCTCGAGGAACAGCTAAATCAATCATGAAAA
>JAAGZM010000243.1 GCA_024206355.1 Gammaproteobacteria bacterium
TTTATACTTCAATAATAACAGAAATTTACCTATTAAATTTATTATAAAACAAAAAGCAATTAATTGACATCAATATCAATTAATGCAATCCTGAGTTTATTATTTATTAGGTAATATCAAGAGTAACGTTATGACTAAAAAAGTATTAATTACTGCAGCAGCAGGTGGTATTGGTAAAGCAATGGCTCAATCATTCATTGATGACGGTGATAAAGTATATATCTGTGATATTGATGTAGCGGCGGTTGATAAAATGATTAGTATCAACTCTAATCTTAGTGGCGTGTGTGGCTGATTTATCGAAGAAAGAAGATATTGATAAATTTATTACTCAGGGAATTGAATTTTTAGGTGGAGTTGATGTACTGATTAATAATGCTGGTGTAGCAGGGCAGCGTGGTCCTGTTGAAGAATTAGATTATTAAAGCTAGGATACATCTTTTAAAGTAAACATACACACTGTTTTCTATGCAATTAAACTAGTTACCCAGATCATGAAAGAACAAAAGTCGGGTTGTATTTTCAATACATCAACCATGTCTTCTAAAGTTGGATTACCCAATCGACTACCCTATGTAGCATCAATAGCGGCTGTTAATGGCTTGACCTATAACATTGCACGTGAACTTGGCCCTTTTAATATTCGTTGTAACGCCATTTTACCTGGTGCTGTAAATAATGAACGTGGCATGGGTGTTGTTGCAAAAGTAGCTGAAGAAAAAGGTGTTCCGATTGAAGAGTTTTTGGAATAAGCCTTACAGTACATCTCAATGAGAACTGCTATGGAACCAGAGAAAATAGCCGACTTAGCTGTATTTTTAGCCTAGAATCCTCAGTTGACCGGCTCTGACTTATGGTTATTTATTTCAAAACAGCAACTTACAGAAGGATTAGTATTCACCCATTGAGTGAGTTTGCCTTCACATTTGATTGCACGTTTTTTAGACTTATTGACTTGACGGCAAAAGGCTTACGTAGAATGACTATGAACGGCTTTTTAGTCGGCGCCACTAAGCCTAAAAAACACACACTCAAACGCGTCCAACTGAGGATTCTAGGATAAACGTACCGTTCTTGATAGAATGAATGAAGCTAAAGAAAAAGTGAAATTCTAACCGGTCTTTTATGCCCGATGATCTACATCAAATCCTTGGTGCGGTTGATAAGCCTCTAAATTGCCTAACCGAGAAAGAGCTTTGTCCTGATAATCAGACTCTGGATTATATCAATGCCAATATGCACTAACTGTACTTGAACAGAGTTACTTTGACTCTGTTCAGTATTCGCTGCATGACTAATTGATACCTCACCACTTGGTTCAAAAGTGGCAATACTATAAATATACAAAACAATAAGCATTAATTTGAATTGTTTTGAATTGAAAAACCCCTGTTTTGGTGTGTTCATTTCAATAATCTACATTAGTCAAGTGTTTGTAGGTTCTGGTGATGTAGTTAAGTATAACACTATAGCTTGTGATTGCAATGAATTCTTTCATAAGACAATACTTTGATTACACTTGGCACTTCGTAGGGGTGTCTGCTGTCTATATGATTGGACCCGTTTGAGTGTGTGATAACAAAATAATGGTTTAAATTAGATTTTGTATCAGAAATATCCATGTTAACTTGAGATTTTGCGAAACAGCCACTCTAGCGGCCCAACTTTAAAAAAATTAAGCCAAAAGACACTGAATACCACTCCACACATACAGAAGATCAAAGAGCTGAGTAAAGAAAAATTGATAGACTGATTGTTTAATCTATTTATAACATCTAGTACACCCATCCCTAATATTACATGTGCAACATAAAGTGTTAAAGACAACTTGCCTGTTTGGCATAGCCAAATATTAATCTTGCTTTCTTGAAACTTATCTGAAAAATATAAAGAACCAACCAGTACCACACAGGCAGAGCTGCCAGCAGAAATAATATATTGAGGCATAGGGGGTATCATTGATGTGGAAAATAGTGACAAAATATCTTCTCGAGAAAGCCCAAACTCTATGCCATCTCCGATAGTAATCCTAAGCAAATAGAATCCTAACTCAGTGGTTATCAAAGTTATAACAGACCACAGTAGTAATTGATTTCTTATAGCTGATTTACAGAGATCGAGTCTTCCCAACCACATCCCAAATACAAGGAAGGCAGTCCAAGGGAAAACAGGATGAAAACCATTGAAAAGAATATGCCTTGCCATTCCGTCAAATGACCATAGGTTCTGATAAGTTAGAGTAGCCCAATTCCAATTTTGATCATAATTAACTAACAACATCAAGACAGGAAACAACAATGTGATCATAATGGATATTAGTAACAACGCCCTATTACTAACCATAAACACTGCAGCTGCAATTAAAAAGTAAAAGCCATAGAAATGCAGTATATCTGCCTCCCATATAGGTGTGTACATCAGCCCAATAGCAATGAGTAGCAGTGCTCTTTTTATTAACGATAGCCTACTTTTATTAATAACGGTTATATCTGAGGATTGTCGGGCTTTTTGGGTTAAAAACGTCACTCCAACACCAGCTAAGATGACAAATAAAGAAGATGCTCTTCCTTCAAACAACGCAGAAAGCCATATTAAAAAGTCATTACCTGTTTTAGCATTCATCGCTATTTTGAAATTAACGATGACCATCCCAAAAATTGCTAAAGCCCTAGCAAGATCGAACCCCATAACCCTATTTTGCATAGATATACCTTTGAAAAAAAGTCCTACTAACAGGCACTGCTACGAAGTACCAAGTAGAGCCGAATTACAAGTGCAAGCCTAGAATGGGATCAGATTATTATTGTAAAGATTTAACTACAGTGGTTATCTGATGCTTTACTTCTTCAACACTGACGTCACCGATAATTCTATGCAAAACATTTTTGTCTTGGTAATAATCGATAAGTGGCTGTGTTTGTTGTTGGAAAGTATTAAGTCGTTTTTTGACAGTTTCAAGTGTATCATCATCTCGTTGGTAGAGATGTTCTCCTTTGCATTTACCGGTAGGGCAGACGGCAAAGGGACTGAATATCTTGTGAAAAGATGTCTGACATTTTTTACAATTTACTCTACCTGCTAGGCGATCAATGATATCGTTATCAGGTACATCTATGTAGATGACACCTGCTACCTTTCGCCCTAAGTCTTCCATCATTTGTCCTAAAGCCTTAGCTTGCGGTAATGTACGAGGGAAGCCATCTAGGACAATGCCAGAACGTGTATTTTTCTTTTTCAATCGCTGTCTTACCATACCCTCTGTAATATCGTTGGGTACAAGTTCTCCTCGTTCAATATAAAAGCGAGCGATCTTACCGAGTTGGCTTTTACCTTCTATATTGCTGCGGAATAAATCACCGGTGGAAACATGCTCGATACCAAATTCACTACAGAGAAATTTTGCCTGAGTACCTTTACCAGAACCAGGTGCGCCCAAAAATATAAGATCGAGAGCAGGTGCACGTTTTTTAACGGATTTTACTTTTGGTGTACGACGGTGGAACCAATTAATAACATCTGGCTGCTCTCTTCCACTTCTTTCCCATTCTTTGTTTTTAATCTGAGTAAAAATATCATTCAATTCTTGCTCTACAACTTCGACTTTTCTTTCAGCATCGACAATGTGTAACTTGCCTGTTTTCTGATAAAAGTCGAGTAAAGGTTCAGTCTCACGGTGATATACTCTCAATCGTGCAGCAGGAATATCAGATTTATCGTCTGGTCTGCGGAAAAGCTCTCCATTACATCCTTCTTTCTCACAAGACATTTTGTCAATGTAATCGATATGATGTGGTAATTGGCATTTACGACAGATAAGTCGTCCATAGAGTCGTCTTCTGATTTCCTTATCGCTGGTATCAAGATAAATAACGGCATCGAGGTTTTTATCACTATTGGTAAAAACCTGATCTAAAAAATTTGCTTGATATGTCGTTCTGGGAAAGCCATCAAAAAGAACGCTAGTCTCAGGATCCATTTTGTTGACACTTTCTTCAATGATCGCATCAATTATTTCATCAGGTACAAATTCACCGGCTTGCATATATTTGTTTGCAAGCAAACCTAAGGCACTTTTGTTTTCAAGACTTGTTCGTAAAAA
>JAAGZM010000034.1 GCA_024206355.1 Gammaproteobacteria bacterium
CCCGGTGGCATCATACCTTGCATTGAGCGCATCATCTTTTGCATACCGCCTTTACCACTCATCTTACGCATCATCTTTTGCATTTGAGCAAATTGCTTCAGCAACTTGTTTACTTCTTGAATACTAGTACCTGAACCTGATGCAATACGTTTCTTTCTCGAACCTTTAATCAGACGAGGAAATTGACGTTCCTGAACTGTCATGGAATCGATCATTGCTTCCATATACATAGTAGATTTATCATTGATCTGGCTTTTAGCTGCTTCAGGAATATTACCCATGCCAGGAAGTTTGCCCATCAGACTCGATAAACCACCCATACTTTTCATTTGTGTAAGTTGCTCTTTAAAGTCTTGTAGATCAAAGCCTTTGCCTTTAGCTAATTTACGAGCTAGCTGTTGAGATTTACCTTTATCAACTTTGCGCTCAACATCTTCGATCAGAGAGAGAACATCACCCATGCCAAGAATTTGCGATGCTATTCTATCTGGATGGAAAGGCTCTAAAGCATCGGTCTTCTCACCCATACCGATAAATTTAATCGGCTTACCGGTGATATGACGAATAGAAAGTGCTGCACCACCTCTTGCATCACCATCAGCTTTGGTCAGAATAACACCTGTTAGTGGTAACTGCTCATGGAAGGCTTTCGCTGTATTCGCTGCATCTTGACCAGTCATTGCATCAACAACGAATAAAGTCTCTACAGGTTTAATTGCTGAATGGACTCTGCTCAGTTCTTCCATCATTTCTTGATCGATAGCCAAGCGACCAGCGGTATCAATAATAACTACATCTGCAAACTGCTTTCTCGCAGCATCAACGGCATCTTTTGCTATGGTCACTGGAGATTGAGAAGGATCACTTGGGAAAAAAGTTGCTTTAACTTCAGATGCTAATGTTTCCAATTGCTTGATTGCAGCAGGACGATAAACGTCTACACTGGTGACCATCACATTTTTCTTTTCTCGTTCGGATAGATATCGAGCTAACTTCGCTACTGAGGTTGTTTTGCCTGCTCCCTGCAGACCTGCCATCAAGATGACTGCTGGAGGTTGAACCTGCAAGTTCAAGGCATCATTCGCCTGCCCCATTGCTTGTGTCAGTTGGTCATTTACAATCTTGATGAATGCCTGACCAGGATTAAGGCTCTTACTAACGTCTTGCCCTAGTGCATTTATTTTCACTTGCTCAACAAAGTCTTTAACAACAGGCAGTGCTACATCAGCTTCAAGTAATGCCATGCGAACTTCGCGCAAAGTATCTTTGATATTGTCTTCAGTAATACGTCCCTTACCGGTTATTGCTCGTAAGGTACTATTTAATCTATCGGAAAGGCTGTTAAACATTTGTGACCCTTAAATATATAATAATGTTCAAATCATCTGTTTCAGATTACATAAAGGCGGCTATTGTACGGGATAGTCGTCTGTTGATCGAGCTAACTCAGTGTAATTTTGCTACTTCCAGGTAAACTACAGACATAATCAGCTCCCATTAGTTGCGATACAGTCTGATAACCAGATGGAAATTCCTCTGTGTTTAATAGATATTCAACGACACCCAAGGAACCCGTTGCAGTCAAGTCATAACCATTTGCGGTAGTTAATCGTCCGGTTTTTAGTTCCCCTTGTTCATTCAATACCTCTCCCCAAATATAAGAAGGTGAATGTTCTCTTTTTGAGAGCTCAGGTCCCATTACTTTCTTTTCAATTTGTTTCTTTAATAAATTTTGCACCCACTGCCAGCCTAATATCGGACGAATTTTATCTAGTCGTATCAACTGCTTTACCTTTCTGTCTGACATAGGAATGTAGACTTCAATATTAGGAATTTCAGTACTGTAATAGGCAGTTGCAATATCACCCCAAGGAATAGTGACGGCATTTTTAGTCCCGTCACCAAAATCAATCTGTCGAACCTTATAGACCAGCGGGACATTAACAACTTTATTTTTTCTTCTTACTTTCCCACCAAAAGGTAACCCTTCAACTGAAGTTTTAGCTGTTCCAGGACTCAGTCCTGATCTGGTGGAAAATCCTAACCATAGACTTGTTGCATTAGGTAATGATTGTTTTAATGTTGCGGCAAGGCAATCCGTTGGGATAACATCAAAACCAACTCCAGGGCATAAAACTATGCCCGCTTTTATAGCGCTTTTATTGAGTTGTTTTGCATGTTGGAAAACTTCAATTTCACCAGTGATATCCAAATAATGCGTATTACTATTCAAGCAAGATGCCATCATTGGTTTAGCTGTCGCAGAAAATGGACCTGCACAATGTAAAAGAATATCAATATTTTTTAATTGTTCGGCAATGACAACGCGTTTTGATAAATCAAAAACTCTATATTCAAGGTCATGCTCAGCAGCTAGTAATTTTAGTTTTTTTTCACTTCTTCCTGCTAAAATAGGTAATAAACCTCTTTTCTTAGCTTCGCTGACAATCAATTGACCTGTGTAACCAGAAGCTCCATAAACCATCCATTTTTTTTGCACAATTTAAGCCTTGTTTTTTAAACTTGTTTTGAAATTTATTAAAGAGTATTTGTATTATATATAGATTATCCGAATATGAATCACAAAATACTGTTATATATCCATTCTACCAGTGTCCAGTCCATGCTAACATAGTTAAAGTCCAACATAGTGGACATAAAAGGAACTAAAACAATTTTTGCATCAATAACATTTTTTTTCTACTTAGCAATTAGTGGCTATCAGTTTTTGCTTCTTAAACAGCAGAAAGAAAATCAGGAATTAAAAATAGCATTTTTGACAGCAATCCCGTTGCTATGTCATGGTTGGCTTTTACATCAATCAATCGATACAGAATTAGGTCAAGATCTGAATATTTTTAATATTTTCTCGATGACCTTCTGGCTTATGTCGATACTGATAACGGTTAGCAGTATAAAGAAAAACTTATGTATTCTAGTAATGACTGTTCTACCTATTACAGGTATATCGTTAATCATACCCGCATCAATTGCTCAACAATATGTTATTGATGCATCTGCTCCTGGTTATCTGATGCATACATTAATTTCTTTAGTCTCAATCAGTGTGATCAGCCTAGCAGCGATACAGTCTCTTTATGTTAATGTGCTCGACAATCAACTTAAACATCATCCTGTCCCAGCGATGAAAGGGATACCAGCTCTTCAGGATATGGAAAATTTCCTTTATGTACTTATTTGGACAGGTTTTTTCTTACTTACTCTTTCAATATTAACTGCTATATTATTTATACCAAGAACGGGGGCATCGATCCCTCTACATAAACCAATATTATCAGTTTCATCCTGGTTAGTATTTGCTACATTCTTGGTTGGACGGTATCGCAAAGGTTGGCGAGGCAGAACAGCTGTACACTGGACAATCAGTGGGTTCATTCTCTTGTTTCTTGCTTATTTTGGTACCCGTACTGTATTGGAGTTTATTGTTGGGTAATTCAGCAGGATTCTTCAACCAATGAGTCAGCTCTCTTTAGAACTATTACTGTTCTGGCTATTCATTCTTATTGTATTGTCTGCGTTTTTCTCCAGTAGCGAAACGGGAATGATGAGAGTTAATCGTTATCGATTGAAATCTTTAGCCAATGGTACGTCTGGGAAAAAATCAGCAGCACAAAGAGTACAAGACTTATTACAACTTCCAGATCGCCTGCTTGGGCTTATTTTAATTGGCAATAATTTTGTTAATTTCTTTGCAGCAACAATAGCTACAGTAATTGCGGAACGACTATGGGGAAGCACAGGGCTCATTATTGCACCAATTCTTTTAACCTTAATCGTCCTAATTTTTGCTGAATTAACACCAAAAACACTTGCAGCACTCTATCCTGAAAAGGTTGCATTTCCTTCTTCTTATATACTCAAACCTTTACTCAAGCTACTTTATCCTCTTGTCTGGATAATCAATAGTATTTCAAATGGCTTATTACGTATTTTTGGAATCAAATCTAATCAACTTGAAAATGATAAGTTAAATCCTGAAGAACTAAGAGCAGTTGTCAACGATGCGAGTCCTTTAATACCCCAACGTCACCAGAAAATGCTACTGAATATTCTCGATCTTGAATCAACAACAGTTGAAGATATCATGGTGCCTAGACGAGAAATTGTAGGTATTGATCTCGATGATGAATGGGATGAGATAGCAAATGCATTACAACATTGTCAGCACACTAGGCTTTTAGTTTATCAAGGTGAAATTGATAACCCTTTAGGCATGCTTCATGCGAGAGACTTGATTAACCTACTCACCAATCAACTATTAACAAAGGATCTGCTTAAAAAAGCGATATCTAAGGTTTATTTTGTTCCTGAAGGGACTCCTCTTCATACTCAACTACTAAACTTTCAACATAACAAGCAACGTATTGGCGCAGTAGTGGATGAATATGGAGATATTCAAGGAATTGTCACATTAGAAGATATCCTCGAAGAAATTGTTGGCGAATTTACTACTGATCTTGCTTCTGCTCATCCTGAAATTCTACGCCAGAAAGATAAATCTCTGCTCGTTGACGGCGGTATCGCAGTCCGTGAATTGAATCGTTCAATGAATTGGCAATTACCTACCGATGGACCGAAGACATTAAATGGATTAATCACTGAATATCTTGAGTTTTTGCCCGTAGAAGGAACTGGTTTAAGACTGCTGGGTTACCCTATGGTAGTACTAGAAGTTGATGAAAATATGTTGCAATTGATCCAAATTTATCCTGAACTTTATGATGATAAAATTGGAACTATTGCAAAGCTTACATAAACACAACCTTACTCACTAACAATAAAGAATCGGTATTTTGTTACTCATTAGATAAAACCAATATCGCACAATACAATTTGCTGGGGCATCATTAATCAATTAACCCGTATTGTTGATCAAGAATATCAATAACTTCCTTTTTAGGGTTGTCAGATAGAATGATTTTTTCGCCAGTTATAGTTTCGGCTATATCAATATAGGTTTTTGAAACTTCCATTAATACAGATACAGGCAACTCATTATCGGCAGCAAGTGCATTACGCTCTTTCATTCTATCTTTATTTAGTAGAATGTCAGGATCAGGAAAGTGATTTAGTAAAAGTTGTCGGAAGGCCTCTTTTGATTTCTCAACAACTTTCCCTTCTCTGTGGGAAGGTCCATCCCAAATACGAGAAGAATCAGGGGTACCTACTTCATCCATATAGATTAACTTTTGATTACCTGACTTATCTTTGACGTAACCAAATTCAAATTTAGTATCAATAAAAATCTGATCAACCTTTGCTAACTCATCACTGATTAGATCAAAACCTTCTTTCAGCAGTTTTTCATAAAAATCGATATCATCTTCGCTACCAAAATTAAATGCTGCATAGTTGTCTTCGATATTCTTACGACTGATATTCACATCATCTTGAGCAGGAACCCCAGGGATGTTTTCTAAAATTCCTTTAGTCGATGGCGTAATAAGTAATTCTGGAAGCTTTTGATCTTTAGTCAGACCATCAGCAATTTGGCTGCCGCAAAACTCTCGTTCACCCTTATCATAAGCGCGCCACATAGAGCCGGTAATGTACTGACGAGCAATCGCTTCAATCATTACTGGCTTAGCTTTTTGTACAATCCATACAAAGGGGTGTGGAATATCAAGAATATGACTGTCAGCCAAACCATTTTCACGGAATAATTTAAACCAATGATTAGAAATAGCGTTGAGTGAAGCTCCTTTACCTGGAACACCATTCATTCCATCTTCTCCGTGCCATATACAATCAAAAGCGGAGATCCTATCGCTAATGACCATAATTGCTAAAGGTGCGTCAGGTGCAACATTATAACTCTTCTCTTTAATAAGACGACGACTGTCGGCCTCGGTTAACCAATAGACGGAGCGAACTTTCCCACTATGAACAGGTGCATTGGTACGAATAGGCAGATCATTGTTTACTGCCAATACTTTATTAGCAAGACTCATTTTAAACAGTCCTCTTAAGGCAAAATTTGTTAGATATTAATAAGGTTTTTATAGTTGAAACGAGTATAGCAGAAGTTTAATAGAGGGGCACAAAAGTTTCGCACCAATACATTGTCTAAAA
>JAAGZM010000035.1 GCA_024206355.1 Gammaproteobacteria bacterium
ACATTTGATTGCACGTTTTTTAGACTTATTGACTTGACGGCAAAAGCCTTACATAGAATGACTATGAATGGCTTTTTAGTCGGCGCCACTAAGCCTAAAAAACACACACTCAAACGCGTCCAACTGAGGATTCTAGGATAAATAATTCAACGAGTTATGATTATTATGATTTTCACTATAAAACTTTATGAGATATAAGTAATACTTACATCTAATTAGTCGATACTAATATCAAATGTACACTTGTATTGATGCTGTTTTATACTAAAGTATTGGTGTGGACTTAATTGATTCCTCTGCATAAAGCTGTATTTTTTTATAGTAAGGATATTAGATGTTTGTATATGTAAAAACAAAGATTATGTCGATTGCATTACTCCCTTTAATTGTAGCTCTAGGCTTAATGTTAACAGTTGTTTTGGATAAATACCTGTTATTTTCAGAAATGAAAGATCATGATGAGATTGCCATGTTTATTGTTAATTTTGGTGACGTTCTCCACGAGATCCAAAAAGAACGAGGGATATCCGCAGTTTACCTGAGTAATCAGGGGGAAAAATTTGTTACAGAGTTAAATAAGCAGCGTGACAAGACAAATGCTGTAAAAGAGGTATTTTCATCAACTATTAAAGAATTTAATATTTCCAGATTTGGTAAAGAAGCACAAAATAATTTTGAAAATGTACAAATCAAATTGGGAGAGTTGGCAGGAATTAGAAAAAATGTCACATCGCAAGTTATCAGTACCGATGAAAGTTTAAAAAAATATTCTGAGATTAATAAATCACTATTAAAAATGGTCAAAAATGTTATGAATTTTGGTAGTGTTTCCCAAATGAATCAAAATAGAGCGACCTACTATTATTTCATTGAAGGTAAAGAACGTGCAGGTATTGAAAGAGCCGTATTATCTCAAGTGTTTAGCTACAATAAATTTCCAGAAGGGAAATATGGACAGTTTGTACAATTAATCGCAGAGCAGGATACTTTTTTTGATGTTTTTAGAAACGTTGCATCAACAGAGCAATTCAATAAATTTACTGACTTTTTGAATAAACAAGAAGTGGAAAATACTCAAAAACTTCGGGACATTGCTATATTGAAAGGTGCATTAGAGGGTAGCCAATTTAATGGATTTGGTGTTGATTCTTCTGACTGGTTTAAGGTCATCTCGACTAAAATTAATTTGTTAAAGTCAATGGAGGACGATATTTCTAAAGGGCTCGTTGCATCAAGTCATAATCTAAAAAATCAGGCAAAGACTGTACTCTTTATGATTCTTGGGTTCGCCTTTGTATTAACTACTGTTGTAATAATTGCTGTGATAGTTGTTGTCAGAGGTATTTTAACGCCTCTAAATATGGCGGTTTATCTGGCTGAGATTATTTCCAAAGGTAACCTAGGTACCACTTTAGAAAATTCTTCTCAGGATGAGGTTGGAAAATTATCTCGTGCCTTGAATAATATGGTTGGCACTCTTAAAAATACTATTTTTTCAGTCAATATGGTCAATGATGAATTAACTGAATCTGCCCAAGAAATGTCTGTTATTGCACAGCAAACATCATCAGGGGTTGCAAAGCAGCAAGATGAATTGCAATTGATATCTACAGCTATTACACAAATGAATCAAACAACAAGCAAAGTATCGGAGAATGCCAATGCAGCTAAATCAGCCACCTATGATGCTCGTACAGAGATAAATAATGGTTTAGATATCGTGACTGCAACTACACAATCTATTAATTCGCTATCAACTGAAATTACTAAGACTACTTCTGTAATTCAAAAGCTTGAGAGTGATACGACCAGTATTGAGACTGTACTTGATGTTATTGGCGGTATTGCTGAGCAAACTAACTTGTTAGCACTCAATGCTGCTATTGAAGCCGCCAGAGCTGGAGAACAAGGTAGAGGTTTCGCCGTTGTTGCTGATGAAGTTCGTACCCTTGCAGGTAGGACTCAGCAAGCTACTCAGGAAATACAAACAATGATTTCTAACCTGCAAACTGGAGCTGTTGCAGCTGTGAGTGCTATGAAAGAAGGTTCTTCAATTACCAAACAAAGTGTTGAACAGGCAAATAGTGCTTGTGAATCATTAAATACAATTACTCATGCTATGTCGACCGTTGTTGAAATGAATGAACAAATTGCAGATGCTACTGAGCAACAAAAAGGCACGATAGGTGATATTGAAACAAAAGTATTGTCAATTTTTAATGTTGTGAATGAAACAGCGCAGGGGGCAAATAAAACAAATACAACTAGCTCAGAATTACTAGAGCTTGCAGTTAACCTTAAACAGTCATTGTCAATGTTTAAAGTATAGGGACATTGCTTTGAGAATACTTGAGTAGCTGTGAAATTAATTTTGAACTTGTCGGGTAATTCTTCAGGTAACTCATTGACAAATTTGTCATGATTTAAAGCACTAATGTGATAAATAAAATAAAAAAAATACTACTTTTTGCACTCTTTATCTTGCTCGGAACATATTTGTTATTTCCATTTTTAGTAAAGACTATAATCCGCTCAACATTACCACCAAATATAAATCTTCAATCCATCGAGGTTAGTTATCCTGGTCTTAACAATATTTCTATCCAACATCTACAACTCAAGAACGAAGGGATGAATCTTAATATTGAAGATATGGTAATAAATTATCAACTGAGTAATATTTCATCTGATAATAACTTTATTTCTAAAATAGTGATTAACGCTGTA
>JAAGZM010000244.1 GCA_024206355.1 Gammaproteobacteria bacterium
AGATTATGACCTTTATTCACGAATACAATAAAGAGCGAAAACCATTCGTATGGACGAAATCAGCTGAGGAAATTTTGCATAAAGTTAAACGCGCTAAAACTTCTTTGGCATATCAGCAAACAGTTTAATACACTACACTAGCACTGTAGGGCTGCTAACGCTCAGGCTCGGGGTACTATCGCCGTTATCACTCCCACCACAGCCCACAAGGCCGAACAAGGCGATCAGGGTGAAAATTACAGAATTAGTTGAAAAAAGGCGCTTACTAGCAGGGTTTGTGCGTGAGTCAATCATTATCGTCATCCCTTTGATTCAGATGGTTTTTTCTTCTGCGCCGCAGTATACAAAAAATATGGGCACAGGGTAAATGATGGTTTGCTTAATCTTGGGTAATTATTTGGCTAAATGGGCGAGGGTTTTGACGAAAATGAGGGCTTTTAGAAATAAAACAGGGTAGCTTTCTATTCTTGCACAGAAAAAGAACGTGGGCTTTAACCCCGGTAGGGTGCGTTTCACGCACCAGAAAACTTTCAAGTTCTTTAGGGCATTTGTAAACCTTTGTTTTTCGAAGTTTCTGCTCTGCTGGATTGAGTTTCACGAATTGATATTGGCTGACATATATTTTATAGTCCATCACATTGCTGTCCCGTTAACTTGATTTTATTTTGGTGTAGCTGGCGAAATACCGGGGAGACAGAGTGATTGGTGTTTTGGGGACATGAATATCAATAGCATTCCCCCGTCATTCCGGCGCAGGCCGGAACCCAGTGGTTTCA
>JAAGZM010000245.1 GCA_024206355.1 Gammaproteobacteria bacterium
AAAACTATCGATAAGAAAACAGGTGATATTTTCACTCAGGTCGAATTTCCTCTTGGTTATGTACAGGGCACTGAAGGTGTTTTGTCAAAAGAGGTGATGGATGAGCTTGAGGGTAAATCCGTTGGTGACATTATTGAAATTCGCATTGATGTTGACCAATTATATGGCCCCAGAGATGAGTCTTTAGTATTTACTGATCTTATCGAAAATGTTCCAGAACAATATCGAGAAATTGGTGTCACCATTACCATGGAAAATGATAAAGGCGAACCTAAAGATTTTATTGTCACTCGATATGATGATAAGACATTGACGATTGATGGCAATAACCCACTTTGTGGTAGAGATGTTATTTTCAGGCTTGAGGTTTTAACTATTCGCGATGCTACTGAACAAGAGATAGAACTAGGTGGTGCTGTTGATGCCGATCCAGACATTAATGAGATTCTAGGATGAAAACTTCTGACTGTCTATTCTGTAGGCGCTCTAAGCAAAAGATAATTTATGAAGATGAATACTGTTATGTAACTAGAGATAGTTATCCAGCAACAGAGCTTCACACACTGATAATGCCAAAGCGGCATGTAAAAGATTATTTTGAAATGAATCAAGATGAACTAGGATCAGTTCACAAGATTTTGTTGTTACAAAGAGAAGAAATTCAGAAGCTAGATAGTACCGTTGAGGGTTTTAATATAGGTATGAATTGTGGAGCCGTTGCAGGGCAATCTGTTTTTCATTGCCACATTCATCTAATGCCACGAAGAAAAGGTGATGTAGAAAACCCTCAAGGTGGTGTCAGACATGCTATTTATGGAAAAGGTCATTATAAAAGAGTATTAAAAAAATAAAATACTCCTAACGTGTGAACACTGGTTTTCTCTTTTCCAAAAATGACGATATTCCTTCTTTTGCTGCTTCAGTGCAGGCAATCGATCCAAACCCTTTATAACCAATTTCTAATGCTGTTGATAGATTGCTTGCTGTGGCACCTTCTTTAATTGTGTTCATCGTAACATTCACAGCTTCTTTGCTAAGTGCAAGTTTACCAGCCATTGGGTTACTTAGATCAGCGAAAGGAGGTAGTATTACTGGTCCATCAAGAACGGAGGGGGTCTTTCCTAGATGCTTATCTATCTCAGCTATTGCTATTGTAATAAGTTCTGGGAACGTTTCAGCAATACCTGCAACCATTCCTATACTTTTTGCTTCTTCAGCACTCATAGGTTTGCCAAGTGTAATCATTTGATGAAACAGCTCAGCACCTTTAGGCCATCGACGATAAGGCACAACACACCCACCAATTCCGGGTAATATCCCTAAGGTAATTTCGGGAAGTTGGATATTAACTCCCTTGATAGCAACAAGGCTGTGGCATCTTATCGCTACTTCTAAACCTCCACCTAATGCCATACCATTTAAAGCTGCAATGACAGGTTTTGTCATTTGATCTATATAACACTGTAGTTTTGCACAGTCTTTTGAAAACGCAATTGATGCATCGCTATCACCTAGTAAATCAGGAAATTTGCCGATATCTGCACCAGCTGAGAATGCCTTTTTGCCATAACCGGTGATTACAAATCCTTTAACTGAATCATCATTAGCATACTCTTCAAGTATTGCTAGAATTTCATCGTTGATTTCATCGTTTAAAGCATTCATAGCTTGAGGTCTACGAACGGTAATAATTTTCACATCATCGATGTCATCAGTGAGAATATATCGACGAAAGTTTTGGTATTCGTTAAAGCTCTTAAGCATTTTAGGGAAACCAGGACGTTCAACTTCTAATTTTTCAATGATGCGATTCACTTCTTCTTCACCGAGTGAGCGCATTATGTCTAGTGGACCTTCTTTAAAGCCTAATACTACTTGGCAACCTGAATTTAAGTCAGCACTTGTGCCGATACTTCTGTCGATGATATCAAAACTCTGCGAGAGCAATATCCCTAGTAATCGATCACGAATTTTAGTTCTTAGTTCATGTGAAACATCTACTTTCAATCCTGGATGTCCAGTGTCCCAGCGATCTACTGAGTTTAATATATTGGCAGGCAGATAATGTTTGCCCTCTTCCATTTGCAGGGTATTAGTTTCTACGATTATGGGATTTCCATTAGCCATATTTAGAACAAAGAAAGGACCAGCATGAACAAACTCTTCAGTAACACAATCAATCTGAGCTGCCGTTGCATCGTCTAAAAGATAGGCCGCTTCGTTACACCAGTTATCAAAAATTCTATCGAGAACAAAACAAATAGCATTTTCTGTCATGATTGGTGCTTTCCCTGTTTCTCCAAAAAACCAAAATAGGTAATCTAAGGTTTCGCGGCTAGCAAGTTCCCAATCAACAATTTCTACCGTTAGACTTCTCCATGCCGGAGCAAAAAAATGTGTAACGGTTGCTCGAGAAGGATTTTTCATATCACAGAAAAGGCGATCGGCAGGGATAGAGCTTGTATTAGATGTGATCAATGTTTGCTCGCTGACTATCTGCTCGATACTTTCAAATATCTTCTTTTTAAGTGGGATTGACTCGGTTGCGGCTTCTATGACAAGGTCGCAATTTTCAAGCTGAGAATAATCGGTTGTATAAAATAGATTCTCTAACACTTGCTTTGCAAGATCTGCATTCATTTTTCTTTTTGCCACTGCTTTTTCTGTGTAAGCGACTAGTCGTTGCTCTGCTTTTTGTAATGCTTTTTCTGATATATCAATGAGGTATAATTTAATAGTTGGCATTTCACTTTTTAAATAATAAGCGATATCAGGCCCAATTGTGCCTGCGCCAATAATACCTATTTCTTTTGGAAGAGGCCTTGTTGTATGTACCAATAGAGGATTCACTGCAGTTGGATATAGTTTGTTCATATCTAAAAAGTCCTAACAAAAGTTAACAATAATTCTATTGTAACAACTTCTGAAAACATATGTAAAACTTAATTTAACTACCTTCATGAGCATACTTTTCATTGCGAAAAGCGAAGTCATTTATTTCACTATGTGTATCCTCTTACCTGTGGAAAATAAATGTAGTAGGATATGTTTCCTTTGGATCTACTCGTGAACTCAGTGATCCTAAGCTATCTATGATTGACATGTTAAGCATTAAACTCACTTAGTCCAACAAAGTGAGCGTTTTCACTTTGTGATTCAAATTCCCCATTCTCAGGATTAAAGTCGTACTCGTTGCTCCATAGAGAATGATTAGCTGTTATTTGCCCTAGAGCTTCAACGATAG
>JAAGZM010000246.1 GCA_024206355.1 Gammaproteobacteria bacterium
AACAATTCGCGCGATAATGGTCGTTCCACCTGCAGATGCGTTGCCTTTCAATACCATCCCTATTCCTGCACCGATGATGGTTCCACCATAAAATATTGTCAACAATAAACTGCTAATGGGAGGAAAGTTAACCTGTGTACTAAAAACATCCACAAGTATGGCTGTTATTAAAATTGAATAGATACTTCTTAATGCGAAAGGTATACCAATGAACTTTGTTCCAGCTAATAATAGTGGTATGTTGATCATCAACATAGCTTTACCTGTACTGATATCAGTCATAAAATAAACTAGCATGGCCAAACCAGGTGTACCACCTGTGGCAATTTTTGCGGGCAAAAGAAAAAATGCTACACCGGCTGCTAGAAATGTCGAGCCAATAGTAATTAACAGAATGTTTTTAAATTCTTGAGTTAAAGTTAATTTTGTTGTCATTAGTTTTTCTTTCAGTCAAGTAGTCGGCCCAATTAATAGAACCATCGCCCCATGCAATAAAGGATGGGTTTAACAGACTTTTATTGCTGTTATATTTCAACGGCGATAGTTGCATATTTGTCACTGAACCGCCAGCACATTCTAGAATACATTGGGCTGCGGCAGTATCCCACTCACTAGTTTTGCCATATCTTGGATAAAGATCGGCTTTTCCTTCAGCTATGTGACAGGTTTTGAGTGAGCTTCCTAGATTAACGACAGTATGCATAGGTAGTTTAGCAAAAAGTGCATTTAAACTATCTGAAAAGCTCCGTCTGCCAATAACAACGCGGAA
The DNA here is from genome assembly GCA_024206355.1 of Gammaproteobacteria bacterium. Lineage (GTDB taxonomy): Bacteria > Pseudomonadota > Gammaproteobacteria > Enterobacterales. The sequence goes on from JAAGZM010000246.1 coordinate 770, forward strand.
GTTCTTTTGTCCACCGCTTTCAGGTACTGAACAAGAATTAATAGGAGTAAGTGTCTTTCCATCTGTTTGCTTAAATGCACCAATATTTTTTGCAGCCATATAAAGTTGCTCAACAGCTGGTGCCAATACAATACCAATGATTGGTTTATTATTTGAAATTAGAGCAATATTGATAGTAAATTCACCATTCCTATCAACAAATTCTTTCGTGCCATCAAGTGGATCAATAAGCCAATAGATCTGCCATTTTTTACGAGCTCGCCATGGGATATTGATACTTTCTTCAGACAGGATGGGGATTTCAGGAGTAAGCTTTGATAGTTCTTTAACAATGAGATGATGTGCGAGTAGATCAGCTTGAGTGACAGGAGTTTTATCCGATTTTATTTGTACATCAAAGTCACTTTTTTTATAGACATCCATAATGAGTAATGCTGCTTGCTCTGCAACATCTACGGCTTGTTCCATGAGTATTTGAAGGTTTATTGATTTTCCAAAAATCGCTGTAGCAAATATATTGCTGCAATGCTTCTTGCTTCGGTGAAATCATTACGATCAATCAGTTTATCGAGCTGGTTAACTGACCATGGTACAACTTCCAATTCTTCAGGCTCATCACCAGGAAGTTTTTCTTCATACAGTTCCCTTGCCACCACGAGTGACATTTGATGACTTAAGTAACCGGGGGCAAGGCTAAATTCTTTGAGTAACTTAAGGTCTTTCCCACCAAAACCAACTTCTTCTTTCATCTCACGGTTTGCAGCTTCACAGGCTGTCTCACCTATTTCCATCAGACCTTTTGGAAAAGCGAGCTCATAACTTTCAACTCCAGCTGCATATTCACGGATCAATAATACCGTTTCAGGATCGGGCATTGGGATAACCATAACTGCCCCTCTTTTGCCTGATCGCAGACGTTCATAGTCTCTTTCTTCACCATTTGAGAATTTTAGGTGCATACTTTCAACGTGAAATAATCGCGTCTGTGCAATGGTCTTAATTTCTAAAATTTCAGGTAACTTGGGCATCTAACGGCTTCTATAGTATTAATTAGTTGGTTACTGACTAGGAATTATGCCTTCTATGATATCAGAAAAATCCTGCAACAATGGAAAATTGCCAACAGTTCTTGAAGGTCGGTTACTATCGGGTTGGCTAATACTGAGGATATGACCGATTCCGTATTTAGCTGCTGATTCTAAAACAGGCTGGGAATCATCAATAAATAAGGTACGTTTAGGATCAAAATTAATATTATTGGATAACTCAGACCAAAATTCTTGCTGCTCCTTAATGTAGCCATACTGATGAGAACTAATCAGTTCATCGAAATAATGGCTAATTTGAGTTTTTTCAAGCTTCAGATCTAGTACGTTATGATGGGCATTAGTGATGAGATACACTTTCTTCTTTGAAGTATGCAACGTTTCCAAAAATTCAACCACAGCAGGTCTAATGGCAATGAGATGATCTACTTCTTTTTTAAGAGAAACAATCTCCATTCCGAGTTTTTCGGTCCAAAAATCGACACAGTACCAATCAATTTTGCCTTCGGCTTCTTTCATCAGCTGAATTAAATAACTGCGGACTTCTTCAGGTTCTTTGTTGTGGTATTTTGCATATTCAACGGGTAGATATTCAAACCAAAAGTAATTATCAAAATGTAAATCGAGGAGGGTGCCATCCATATCGAGAAGTACAGTATCGATTTGTTGCCAATCTAACATGATATTTATAACCGCCCTGGAATACTAAAGGTTAGACGACCATTATCATCAGGTCGAGCAATCATCTGGACTGCACTTTTAATATTAGCAGGCAAATCATCACTAAGGCTTAACTCAAGGAGATACGTTCTATTCATTGAAAAACGTAAAGTTCCTTGTATATCTAATACTGAATTATTATCACTGAGTGTTATTAATAAATCGTCGTTATCGGTACTTAATTGAAGAAAGACTGTGCCTAAAGATACCGTCTCACCATTTATATTTAGCGAGGCATTTTGCCATTCAATAGCGCCCTCAGCGTCATTAAAAACGGATATTGTGTCCTTATCAGAAATAGAAATGGATACATCTTTCCAAGCCAGGCTACCCACAGGACTTAATAGTTGAATAGGTAACCAATGGCTTGCTAATACTGTTACTGATTGTTGGGCATTTATATCAGACAGACTCGTTTTAGAGAAACCTTTTTCTAGGGTCAGTTCGCCGTTAAATAAAGGATCATTAATGGATAAATCAACACCGACGTTTCCAGTGAATAAGGACATTAAAGATAAACTCCACTTTAATTCCTTTAAAGCTACTTTCCGGTGAGCTACCTTTAGAAATTGACCTGACCAGAGTCCACCGGAAGTTCCTTGCACATTGATAGAAGGAATATTTTTAATAACTAGGCCTTCAATAATGCTCGCTGGAGCGGTAATTATTAACGCTACAATAAAAAATCCTAAACCAACAATAAAACGCAATATCAATTTTTTTTTCAAAATAACTAGCTCCCAATATCCTGAAAAGTCAGATTAACTCTTACCAGTCCATTTTTATTAGTCGTTCCAAGGTTAATATTGCTGACATAAACACCAAAGTCCGTTTGCAGAACATTTAGCCATACCAACAGTTCATTAAAAACAATTTGATCAAACCAAATCTGATATTGGTTATTATCTCTTGGTTGGCTACGGCTGATAGAGATTTTAGCATCTGAAGCAGTACTATTGATTACTTCATTCAAGCTACGTCCACGACGTTTATTGGTGTTAGATTTCGAGCCGGATGAATTTTTAATAGCTGCCACGGACTCAGCCATCCATATTCGTAACTGCTGATTTTCAGCATTACTCTTTTGTAAACTACCAATAGAAGATGTCATGGGCTTGTAGATCATGCTGTAAACAATGAACAGCAGAACAAAGATTAGACCTGATACTAAGATTTTTTGTTCCCGATTTTCCATTGCTTTAAACTTATCTGTTAATTCTGTCATGACACTCATGAATCGCTCCTTATAATCAGTTGTCCTATATATTTATTATCTTGTGCATTAGCTCCACCAACTTCCACCGACAAGCCCTTAGCTACGAGGTTTTCTTTCAGTTTATCAAGTTCCAGTAGGTTCGCTACCATAAGATCCAATCTAATTTCGCTTCGATTGCCGTTATAATTAAGATTTGTAGGTCGCGCTGAAGGAATTGCTGAAAGCTCCTTAGCCACTTGAGCAACCATCATTAAAAAGGAATTCGACTGATTGCCACCGCCTTGTCGTTGCTTTAACAGTTGACGCATTTGTCGCTCAGGATAAGCCGTGATACGAGCACCCGGTGCGACTTGATGATAAATTTTTGCGATTTCATCTTTCAAAAATGCCTTTTCAGCACTAAGTCGATAAAAATCAAAACCCATCATTGAAAATTTCAACAAGATTACAAATAAAGCAAACATCGCAGCTTTACGCCATACCTTCCAACCTTCACGCCAGTCATCCTGAACTTCATAGTTTCCTTGCATCAAATTCAGAGACTGAGAATTGTATCGCGCCAATAGTGCTTGCCATGAATCCTGTACAGAATGTCCTGAAATTTGTAATCCTAAACCAGCAAGCCATCCTGGAGTGGCTTCGGTTGACCAAAATAGTATGTTGGGTAAGTTATCTGTATCCAGTTGTTGTACAGATAGCTGTAACAATATAGCTGCTTCATCCGCTTTAGCACACCAGCAATTACCATTTTGGTTAATGAGAAACAGATCTGCAATTTGATAGATACTCCAGACATCTTTGGGAGATTCAAGTAAGCTTGAAGAAGGCAACATTGCTTTTGCTGAAATACCGGCAGCGGTAAATAGTTGTATCCAGCCCTGCATTTTCTCATTAGACACAGCTATCACCGGTAAACAGCCATCATCACTTCGTTTGCCAATAGCAAAGTGAATATCTTCAATATCATCAGCTAACTGCTCTTCAACAGCAAAAGGAACCGCCTTCAACTGTTGGCGTCTTTGTTTACTTGGAATAGCTACTTGTGTGACTAAACAATCTCTTGATGGCACAAGAACAATAGGTGATAAAGCAGAAAACTTTTCTTGTAATTCCATAAGTTGAGAAAGTAACTGCTTTCCACTTTGTTGAATTTGATTGTCAACGAGATAAAACCAGAAAACTTCCTCGGTATCTGAATTTATATCATGACTTTCAGGAAGTTGAATAAATAATATTTCATTCATAACATTTCTCTTTGCTTATAATTCATTATTAATCGTTGATACCTAGTCGTGCCAAGACAATAATATCATTAGCTTGCTTATCATACTTCAAAAGACTTTTTAAATTTACTCTTGCTCGTCCAAGAGTAACCTTAGCCGTTACTGAAAAATATGGGCTTGAAAACTCTATCTGTGCCCCACTGTGAAGCTTAGCTATAGCAGGAAGTTGTTTGTTATAGCTATTCAAATCATAGCCTTCTTCAGGTCTTGCCGTTAAAATATTCGCAGCGGCATTCACATCAAGTTTGTCATAAAAACTACTTAATAGTTCAGGTTGATCGTCTGCAATAGTATTAATATTCAAAACTAACTCTGTGACATTTGGTATAAAGCAGACATAGGGTAAAAGTCTTGCGACTATGTCTGGATTAAAACCACTCACTGTTGATAACTCAGTACTACTACCTAATAAGGAATCACCGGTTCTATAGGGTTGAGTATACCCACTATATTCATAATCTTCTCGACCTTCAATGCCGGAAGGTGTTTGATCATTATCAATCCAGTCTCTTAGCCTTGCAGCTAAAGCTTCAGGAGTTATTACTGCATCAATTTTTAACAACGTAACGAGTTCAGCAAAAATTTTTTCACCAGGTAATTTGACATTGTTTCCTTTTGGTGGATTTGAAATATTAACGACTAGACCATTTAAATTAAAACAGCTGCGCAAATCTTTCATTTCTGCACTTAAACTGCCGCCGTCGATAGGAAACACAATACCTTCAGATGCCCAAACTTGGTTTAGATGGACAGTATTTTGATTTTTAAGACTGTTGACCAGTCCGATGCCTGCTAATGTTTCAGCCCCTAAAGCAAATTGCCAGGCATTATCAGCAAGGATAATATTACTGGTTCGCCGAGCTTGTAAATTCCTTTCTGTGACCAGCTGCGTTGCGATAATGGTTACCAAAGCAACAATGATTAGCACCATGATTAATGCAACACCTTGTTGACTAGACCAAATTACTGCAGAACGTCTCATGACAATCCCTTTTTAGCTTTTATTGGCAATGACGATTAACCGTTCTATTTCACCGAAGGGCTCAATCTCAATTTTTATTTTAATCGCTTTGGGTAACATAGTTCCACTATTTGAAAGAACTAGTATCGACCAATTATTATTCCACTGATTTTGATCATTCAAAAATTCAAGACTAAATGTTTTTACATCTTCTAATAAAGTGCGAGTAATTGTAGGGCTATTACTAGCCTGATCAAGAAAGATACTATGCAATCGTTCAAATTTTCCTTGCTCAAAACGATATACAACATGCTGCAAATTACTACGAGGCAAGCCCGCAGGATTGCGCCAGTCAGCTCGGGTAAATTCAAGATCGGCTTGTTGTCCTGATTCTTCACTCTGTCCTTTGAGGAGAGGTAACGGACCACCAAATTCATCTCTGACCACTCTCAGTGAGATCATCCGCAGATCTTTTTCTATCACATGAATCGCACGTTGCAACGCTTCCAAACTGCTAAGTCTTGACTCAGTTTGTGCACGACTACGCATGCCTGCATCAAGCACTGTATACGCACCGATACTTAGTAAACCAAAAATAGCAACAGCTACCAAAATTTCGATCAGAGTAAATCCCCGGGAATGGCGCATCATTTCAATTTCCCCACGAATGCTAAACGATCGACGATTGAAGCCTCGTGATCTTTATTTAAGCGAACCTCAACGGTTATCTTACGCATATCAGGACGAGCAGTAGCTTCAACTTTGGTTACTAAAAACCACTGCCTATCAGCCATATCAATTTGATCTCGAGTGACACCAATATTGGGCCATTTAGATTTTAACGTGACTTCAGAAAGTTTATTGCCAGCAACCCAATGTCCTAAAGTTTTATGTTCTAGATCTTCAACTACACGACTGGTGGCAACAATAGTATCTAAAATAGCAATGGCTGAGGCAGAAAAAACAGCTAAAGCCACCAATAATTCAAGTAAAGTAATGCCAGACTGTTTAACTGAAAAGCTCATCATTGCTTACCACGAGAATCACTATCAGCACGGGCAAGAGCAAATTGCATAGACTCCTGAAAAGGCCCATCCAAAGAAACTTTGCCGTCAAAAGTTGCTTCAAGCTGATAATAAACAGGGTTATCATCTTCAAAACCAATAACCAAAGTAAAAGGATTAACCTCACCGCTCGACATTAAATAAATCTGCGGCCGCAAGGCAAGAGCAGCTTCATCTTCCTCATTCTCTACATCAACATCTGTTTCGTCAAATTCTTCCTTATCTCTGAATAGTTTATTAAAATCACTCTTTTGTTCAAATTCTGAAAACAAACC
>JAAGZM010000036.1 GCA_024206355.1 Gammaproteobacteria bacterium
AGCTAAACTTCAAACAGTGTCAAAAATAAAATACATGATATGAAAACCTACGTCTCAGTAGAGACGTTCGGGAAGATCTCATTTATTCCTTTGATTCATTGTAATTCGATGCACATACTCCTAGTGAATGCTCGTTTTAACAACATACATCTTGATAGCAAATAAGGAACTGTTTTTCCCTGTTACAATTATTTCTATCAAACAGTTCCATAATTAGGTCATAATTACTTATCCTTATTTCAACAAGTAAATCATATGATTAATTTTTTTCAATTACCATATAAGATCTGTATATCGAAAACACTAATCGCTCTTACTGTTTCATTATTTTTATCTGCTTGTGGTTCATCATCTTCTGATAATTCTTCACTCTCAACTCAGCATGATGCTTATAGTTATCAACAACCTGAAATTCGCAATGATGGCTGGACAGTCTCAGATGCTTCCACTCTGGGTATTAATACCAGCATTGTGGAATCAGTTGTTCAAAACATCATCGATGAACAAGAAGATTTTAGATATATCGAAGCACTCGTCATCATTAAAAACGGTCAGTTATTACTTGATGAAAGATTTAAATCTACACTGGACTTCACTGATGATTGGAGCGGGAATCAGGATCTCAACCTTCACATTTTAAATTCTGTCACCAAAAGTTTTACATCAACTCTGGTGGGAATAGCAATTGATCAACAGCTTATCCCAGACGTTGATGCACTTGTTCATGATTTTTTTCCAGAAAAATTTCCTATCCAAAACTGGGATGAATCTAAAGCAAATATAACATTGAAAAATTGGTTAACCATGCGACACGGATATCTTTGGGATGAATGGAATATTACTTATCTAGATCCGACTAATCTTAATTCACAAATGAATAATGCTGTTGATCCTGTGCAGTTTTTGCTAGATAGACCAATGGATACAACTCCAGGTACAACCTTTGCCTATTCTACTGGTGTCTCATATGGGATAGGTAAAATTGTGCAACAGTCTTCCGGTATGGATATTCATCAGTTTATGGAGCAATATTTATTCACACCATTACAAATTACTGATTATGATTATTGGGCATTGGATGGCCAAATTCATACCGGCAGTGCTCTATATTTATCTATAAGAGATATGGCTAAACTTGGGCAGCTATTCCTTGATAAAGGTCTATGGAATGGCACTAGGGTTATATCTGAAGCTTGGGTTGATGAAGCAACTGAGCGATATGTGGATAATGTTAACTGGGGATATGGTTATCAGTGGTGGATGAGAAGATTTCAGGTAAATGGCCAAAGTCTAGACTGTTTTTATGCTGATGGATTTGGTGGGCAATATATTTTTGTATTTCCTGAAATCAATGCCATTATTGCTTTTCATGGTGATGCATATACTGATGAAGAGAAAGAACACCGCAATGTCACACGCATCATGGAAGACTTTTTACTGCCTGAATTGTTATAATTAAGTAAACTGTCCCCGTA
>JAAGZM010000247.1 GCA_024206355.1 Gammaproteobacteria bacterium
CTTGATATTTACAATATTATATTAAAAGGAAAAATAATGAACTTCCATAAATTACCAATTTTTATATCACTATATCTATTAGTTTCAGTGTCGATTTTAGCAGAGAATGTGGAAACACCACAGGAGCCTGTTGCTTTTGAGCAATCTGATCGTTGCCATGCGTGTGGAATGATGATTACACCTTTTCCTGGTCCTAAAGGCCAGGCATTTGAAGGACAAAAGAAACAAAAAAGAACATTTTGTTCAACCATGGATTTGATGGTTTGGTATTTGAAATCAAAAAACAAGCCTGAGATATTTGAAATGTTTGTACATGATATGTCTAAAGTACCTTGGAAAAAGCCAAAAGATAGTCATTTGATTCCAGCAAGGGAAGCTTATTATGTCATTGGATCGAATATGAATGGTGCGATGGGTCCAACACTAGCCAGCTTTTTATCAAAAGAACAAGCTGATAACTTTATAAAGAAGCATGGTGGCACTATCAGCGACTTTGAAAATTTGACCATAAAAGGACTAAGAGGGCATTAATAAGTATTATTCTGCTCTAATAGTTACGAAAAATCACTAAAATGACGACATAAGTCGTTGTTATAAAGAGTTATAAAGGAAATATCGTTGACAAAGCTTTTAATGTGGTTATAATTCGGGCAGCTAGTAAGTACACTTATATTTATGCACAATTTCGATTGCTCCATTGTAGTACCTCGTCCTGTTCTCATAAGTAATAGCAACACTTTCAGCGAAACGGCCCCAATATTAGGGCTTTAATTACTTAAGAAATAGGATTTATTATTATGTCTACAACTACCGGTACAGTTAAATGGTTCAACGAATCTAAAGGTTTTGGTTTTATTGAACAAGAAAATGGCCCTGACGTATTTGCACATTTCAGTGCTATCCAAGGTTCAGGTTTCAAAACTCTAGCTGAAGGTCAAAAAGTTGAGTTCACTGTAACTCAAGGCCAAAAAGGTCCTCAAGCAGAGAACATTGTAGCTCTATAATTTATTATAGACAGCTATAAATAAGAAAGGGCAGCTCCTATTGGTGATGCCCTTTTTTTTATCTTTTTTATCGTTGCTCAACGCCAATACCTTCTTCGACATTATTTCCAGGGTGAGTAATAATTTTTTCACCAATACTTAAGCCATTAATAATTTCAGCAAACCGATCGTTTCGTTGACCAACTTGCACTTCTTGTAATACAACAGTCCCATCAATGACCTTAAAAACAGACCATAATTCATTTTGACGAAATAATGATGAAAGTGGGATTTTTAAAACATTGTCCGCACGTTCAATGATAATGGCTGCTTCAACTCTAAATGCATCACCTAAGGTTTGCCACTTGTCTCTCGGATCTGTAAAGCTAAGAATGACATTAACCCTTTGTTCCTCTACACCTAGTGCTGATATTTTGGTAAATCCTGACGGCTCAATAACTCTTACTTGAGCATTTATATCTTCAGTACCGCCCCAACGCTTTATTAATGCCTCATCACCCACATTAACGCGAACAGCATTGGTTGATAACATTTCAATATTAATTTCTAAATCAGAAGGATTACCAATTTCAACCAGTGGTGTTCCCACAGGAACGATACTCTCGCTTTTATGTAAAATCCTTAGTACACGACCATCAACAGGTGAATGAATACAAATTTGGCAATCTGCTTCAGTTATTGAAGTTGTGATTTCAGTTTCTTCAGGCTGTAGTAATCGCGCCTTCGCCGCTTCTAAACGAGAAATCATGACTTGTTGGTTTGACTCGGCAGTTTCAAGTTCAGCACGTAATGTTTTTAATCGAAGTTCAGCTCTTTCAAGTCCCGCTTGTGAAACTGTATGTTTTTTGAAAAGTTCTTCTGTACGCTTAAAATCAAGCAGATCAAATTCTAACTGTGCTTTTGCCTGTTTAACCCTAGAGTTAGCTAAAGCAAGAGCAGCTCTTGCTCCTTCAACGTCTGCTTTTGCCTGTATCTCAGAACGCTTATCTAAAAACTGAGGGTTAGCTGGATACATATTAGCAATGATTGTTTTACCTGCAATTACCAGATCGCCAGGTTCACTGTCGATACGTGTAATTCGTCCATCTATGGGAGTAGAGACTACATAGATATCATGTATTCGAGTTTTACCCTCGCCTTCCATCGTGATCAGAAGATCGCCCTTAGTAACCTCAATAATGTCAACCTTCACTCGCTCAGGAATAAAGGCATAAATCAGTAGACTTATAGCCCCAAGGCTGAGGATTATTTTGAGAATAAATTTAGATTGTTTTGCTGACACTACTCAACTCCTTTTTGTGCGCTTACCAAGTCTATCTGATTTACCCGCCGCTAGACTAGGTAAAAAGATAAGATTGTACTAGTTAGTACGATCAGTACAGCGTAACCATAGGTACTATTTTTAATATAAAATGGTATGCGGAAAAGTTCACTCTCGATGGAAGTTGTCATACCTACTGCGAGGGCTCTGTTAACTTAATTAACTCATGTATTCTTTAAGTAGACAGTAGCCTCACAATACCCTCACTTTTATAGGTTCAAGCTTACGGGCAAATATAGTCAAAACCAATGCAACACCGGCAAAGACATAAGAGGTCAGAATAATGCCATCAAGCATGAGGATGAACGCGTTTACGTGACCATAGGCCTCGGCATAATACTCTGCCCCCCACGCCCCTTCATACCACGGGAAAAATATATAGCCACCCACAAAACCCAGCAGTGCGAATAAACCAAATATGGATGCCATACGATACATGTCGCCATAGGCCATTTTTGTTTTTGGATTGACAGGGTTTTTCTCGGCATCATTGACAGTCAAACCACCATATTTGCGTTTAAAAATGTAGTACATAAGTGGTGATGATATTAACCCAAACATGCCACCTAGGAAATAATCGGTACCATTTAAAAACAGAGAAATAACGGCAATGGTAATTCCCGGAGAGACAATCATAATAAAACCCAGCGTGCCTACGCGTATTCTGAACGGCCTTGGCATATCTGGTTCATATTGTCTTAGCCTTATACCGGCCAACCACACCAGCACATAGTCAACCATCAGCAATATGACAGATACCGTCACCAGGATCGTAAAATCGAAGGTACAGGCAAACAGGCAAAACACACCTAAGGAAAGGACGCCAATATACGGTACTGAGTGGCTCTTGCTTAACTTGGCTAAAGACTTGGGGGCGAGATTGTCTTCCGCCATGGAAAAGAAGCAGCGGGAAATGGAGATGATATAAGAGTTAAAAATGGATAAATTGGCCATTATCGCAACCACGACAAACATGGGCAGAAATATATCCCCCGCTAAAGCAGCGACATTGCCATAAGACACGCCACCTTCTGTTGACCACATATCCCATTGACCCATTGAGGCAAGCCCCCCCATGGTGGGTAAGATATACGACATGGCACTGAGGGGTAGCAGTATCAGTAATCCTTTTGGGATCAGGGTCTTGTCCTTTATTTCAGCTGCCAATGTCGACATGGACGTATAACCGGAGTAACACCACATGCCAATGGC
>JAAGZM010000037.1 GCA_024206355.1 Gammaproteobacteria bacterium
AAACGTCCTAGAGTTGATGTGCGCCACTTTAGCTTATTAGCTAAATTGAACGAAGCCCATCTAACCCCAACAGAATATGATCATATCCAAACAACGGGTACCGATAGTGCTGAATATGCAGTACATAACTACGAAGATCGTTCAAAAATTGAAATAGTACCTGCTGATGATATTTTCCTTGGACATTGGCAATATGATGAACGTCATATCCGTCAAGAAAACGATATCAGTGCTGATAATGTACTAGGTTTCTTTGGTGAAAGAATTAAAGGCCTCACCGAGGACCAAGTTCGCGCTGAAGCTAATCGCTGTATGAGTTGTGGAATGTGTTTTGAGTGTAATAACTGTGTAATTTATTGCCCACAAGATGCAATATTTAGAGTTCCTAAGCCAAAAGCAACTATGGGACGTTATGTTGATACTGATTATGCAAAATGTATTGGCTGCCATATTTGCGAAGATGTTTGTCCATCAGGTTATATCAAGATGGGACTTGGAGAATAAGTATGCAGTCCAACAGTCACATAGGTAAATTACTCAAGCTATCCATTGTTAGCTTAGCAATGATAAGTCTATCTATGGTGATTAACGCAGCAGATCTGGCAGCAGAAATTATTCCTGGAAAAGGTGAAGCATGTGTAGAAGATAAAGACTTTATGCGTCGCAACCATATGGACTTATTACGTCACGACCGTGATGAAACCGTCCATAAGGGCAATAGAGACATTAAACATAGTTTGAAAGAGTGTATTTCTTGTCATGCTATTGAAGGTTCGGATGGTAAAGCGCTGACAGTTTCCAGTCCTAAGCACTTTTGTCGTTCATGTCATGACTATGCAGCCGTCAGTGTTGACTGTTTCCAATGCCATGCTTCAAGACCTGAGCTTAAAACATCAGATTTATCTAGTGAAGAACTGAAAAAGGTACTTGAAACAAAAGAATCTGAAGGAAAAGACAAATGAGCTGTCATGATGAAAATATCATCTTGAATAACAAATCGGATGGATTTGACTTCAATCGCAGACGTTTTCTAAGTGCAACAGTTGCAGCCGCTAGAGTGACACTTGCTTCTGGGGTAACACTTTACGGTATTGGTGCTTCTAATGTATTTGCAGATCCTCCTAACAGTGTATCAAACACTGTGCGTTGGGGAATGTTAATTGATGCTAGCAAGTGCGATAAAGATTGCAACGCCTGTGTAACAGCCTGTTCTGATGAGCATGGACTCACCAATAACAACCGACCGACTACTGATGCACACTGGATAAGAAAAGTTGAACTAACTGATAGCACAGGGCATGCATCCTCGCTGCCTGTGATGTGTCAACACTGTGAAAAGCCACCTTGTGTAGATGTTTGCCCAACGGGAGCCTCCTTTAAGCGTGACGATGGCATTGTTCTTGTTGATAAGCATATCTGTATTGGATGCCGCTACTGCATTATGGCCTGCCCTTATAAAGCACGTTCCTTTATTCACGAAGTTGTAGAAGATCAAAAAGATCATGCACCGAGAGGTAAAGGTACAGTTGAAGGCTGTACGATGTGTGTACATCGTGTTGATGAAGGTTTATCACCTGCCTGTGTTGATGCTTGTGCATCTGACGGTGGCAAGGCGATGTTATTTGGTGATCTCAGCGATCCAGAAAGTGAACTATCAAAGCGTGTTGTGACATACGCTACACAACAAATTCGTGCTGATCTTGGGACGAACCCAGGAATTCGTTACCGTAATATATAACAAAATATATAAAAGCTAAGGTTTAGATCCGATGAAGAAAATCGTTTATAGCGAAATTAAAGGAAAAAATGAAACCTCTGGCTATTATGCTCTGTTAAGCGTATTAGCCTTATTTCTAGCCACAGCTTTGGGGTCAGCTTGGTATATGGAACATAATGGTCATTATGTTACAGCTATGAACAACCAGATTGTTTGGGGTATGCCACATGTTTTTGCTATATTTTTGATTGTTGCAGCATCAGGCGCGCTTAACGTAGCATCAATTGGTTCAGTATTCGGTAAAATTGCTTATAAACCACTGGGAAGATTATCAAGTTTATTAGCTATAGCACTATTAATTGGCGGCTTAGCAGTATTAGTACTTGATCTAGGTCGTCCAGATCGTTTGATTATTGCAATATTCAACAACAATTTCACCTCTATTTTTGCTTGGAATATATTCTTATACGTTGGTTTCATTATTATTGTAGCCGCCTATTTATGGGTACAAATGGAACGGAAGGTTACTCACTATAAGACAAAAGCAGGTCTAGTCGCATTGATTTGGCGCTTGTCACTAACAACTGGTACTGGCTCAATCTTTGGATTTCTAGTAGCCAGAGAAGCTTACGATAGTGCGGTAATGGCACCACTATTTATCGTTATGTCATTCTCATTCGGACTTGCTTTCTTTAGCTTAGTTTTAATGGCTTCCTACAAAGGAACAAACAGAGAGCTAGGCGATATCATTATCACTAAACTGGGTAAACTTCTTGGTCTATTTGCAGCCACTGTACTTTATTTTACAGCCGTTCAGCATTTAACTAATCTCTACGCAGCAGAACATACTGGCGTCGAACGCTTTATTCTTGTAGATGGTGGTATTTTTACACTGTTATTCTGGCTTGTTCAGATCGTTATTGGAGGAGTCATTCCAATGGCAATTACTCTGTTACCTAAAAAGACACTTACACCCTCAAAATTAGCTATTGCTTCCCTTCTAGTTATAGTTGGTGGTTTTGCACAAGTCTATGTTATCGTCATTGGCGGACAGGCTTGGCCATTAACATTATTCCCTGGTATGGAAGTTACTTCAGTCATTGGTGATGGAACTATCGCTTCATACTCAGCAACATTACCTGAGATAGCTCTAGGTCTAGGTGGCTTTGCAATCACTGGTATCATGGTTTTAATTGGAGTGAGAGTTATGCGCTTCCTTCCTAAAAGCCTAGCTAATTCAATGGTAGATCCTCATTACCAAGTTAAAGGATCAAATTAACGAAAACTAGATTAATTACAAACAATCTTGTTAAGCTGATCAAAATTATTAAAACCTTAGAGTACAAGTTTTATATTATTAGGTAACCGGATTGTTGAATAATGCCACATATTTACATTGCCGCAGCTCATAAATCATCAGGAAAAACGACGACATCAATCGGCTTAACTGCGGCATTAACTGCTATTGGTAAAAAGGTTCAAACCTTCAAAAAAGGGCCAGATTATATTGATCCACTCTGGCTTTCAAAAGCATCCGGAAATCCTTGCTACAACCTAGATTTTAATACTCACTCAAATGAAGAAATACGTTCTCTCTTCAATAACCAAGTCGGCCATTCAGATATTAGTATTATTGAGGGAAACAAAGGGCTTTACGATGGTGTAGCCCTAGACGGTAGTGACAGTAATGCCGCCATGGCCAAACTAATCGAAGCACCTGTTATTTTAACCATCGATACTATTGGTATTACTCGTGGAATTGCACCTCTGTTACAGGGATATCAAAATTTCGATAGTGACGTTAATATCGCCGGAATCATTCTTAATAAGGTTGGTGGCAGCCGTCACCAGAGTAAGTTAATTGCAGCTATTGAGCACTACACGGATATACAAGTTCTTGGTGTAATTGGTTTTGATCAAGCACTACAGATACCTGAACGGCATTTGGGACTAGTACCTGCTAACGAAAGCGGTGAAGCTGTTGAAGTTATCGCCAAGTTATCTAAAACAATTTCTAATGGCATAGATCTGGAAAAAATCATCTCAGTGGCTAACACTATAAAACTACCCACTGATAAGTTACAAACATCAAATGACATTCCACCAGATATTCGAATTGCTATCGCTCGAGATGCAGCCTTCGGCTTTTATTATGCCGATGATCTCGATGCATTTGCAAAAGCAGGCGCTGAACTTGTTCCCTTTGATGCACTAACCAATGCAGAGCTTCCTAGTGTAGACGGACTATTCATTGGAGGAGGATTTCCCGAGACTCAAATGAAGAAGCTATCAGCTAACATTTCACTTCTTAAAGACATCAATAACAAAATAAGCGCAGGAATGCCTACTTATGCAGAATGTGGTGGGCTGATGTATTTATCCGAAAGTATCTCTTGGAAAAATGAAACATATAAAATGGTAGGAATAATACCTGGAAATATTGTCGTACACAAAAGACCTCAAGGAAGAGGATATGTGAAGCTTGAGAAAACACAAGCTATGCCATGGACAGAGTGTATTCAAACATTATCTGCCCATGAATTTCACTATGCTAGTCTTGATAACTTACCTGCAAATCAAAAATATGCCTATACAGTTAAACGTGGCACGGGAATTAACGGACAAAATGATGGCATATTAATTAACAACTGCTTAGCTAACTTCTCACATCTTCGCAATAGCGCAATAAGCCCTTGGGTTAATAGTTTTGTCCAATTTGTCAGGGCCAATAAACAATGAGTTCCAAGAAGAAGTTATTTCCACTAATGCTCAACCTCTCTGACAAAAGCGTCATTATTGTCGGAGCAGGAAAAGTTGCAGAACGTAAAGCAAAACTTTTTTTAGAGTATGCTGATGTTACATTGATAAACCTGGACTTTAACAAAAGGTTGCATCAACTCCACGATGAAAATCGGCTTACTCTAGTTGAAAGCAACCTCACACAATTATCTGATAAACAACTTGAAGAGTTATTTTGTACTGCTTTCCTAGTAATTCCTTCAACAGGAGACAAATCGTTAAATCATCGAATATCTGAGATTGCAAAATCTTGCGGAGCGATGATCAATGAGGTTGACTCAGTGGGTGAAGTAGTCATTCCATCGGTAATGAGTCACGGCGACCTTACTATTGGTATATCAACCAATGGAACAAGCCCTGCTTTATCAAAATATACTCGTAAGAAAATCGAAGAATTTATATCTCCTTCTTATGCCGATATGGCACGCCTTCAAGAGGAAATGCGAGAGCACTACAAGCAGACAATTTCAGATCAAAAACAAAGAAAACAGCTGCTTTGGAAGATTCTTGAAAATGATAAAATCTGGATTGCATTATCTAAAAGTTACGAACAAGCATTACAAATGGCCCAGCAACTCACAATCAATAATTCATAAAATTTACTTGCATAATCACCTCTCAAGGTTTATTTTTTGAAAAACACAAACCAAATAAGGAAATTATAATGACTCTCAATAGCTCAGATATGCCAAATAATAAAGGATATTTTGGAGAATATGGAGGACAAATCATACCACCTCCCCTCATTGAAATAATGAATGAGATTGATGCGGCTTATGAAGAAGTTCGACAAACAGAAGCATTTCAAAATGAGTTGGCTCAACTTTATGCTAATTATGTTGGCCGACCTAGTCCAGTCTATTACGCAAAGAACTTATCTGAGAAAGTTGGTGGAGCTCGAATTTTTCTTAAGCGAGAAGATTTAAATCATACTGGTGCACATAAAATCAATCACTGTATCGGTGAGGCACTACTCGCTAAGCATATGGGAAAAACTAAAGTTCTTGCTGAGACAGGTGCAGGACAGCACGGTGTTGCATTAGCCACAGCCTGTGCATTAGTAGGTATTGATTGTGAAATTCATATGGGTGAAATTGATATTGAAAAAGAACATCCCAATGTCACCAAAATGAAAATTCTAGGTTGCAAACTTGTTCCTGTAACTAGAGGCACTAGAACACTAAAAGATGCTGTCGATAGTGCCTTTGAGGAGTACCTAAAAGACCCTGTTACAACTATGTATGCTATCGGCTCAGTTGTTGGTCCTCACCCTTTTCCTAAGATCGTGCGAGACTTTCAAAGTATAGTAGGCAAAGAAGCTAAACAGCAATTCTTAACGACAGAAAACAAACTACCTGACGTGCTTATTGCTTGTGTAGGTGGAGGCTCAAATGCTATGGGGTTATTCACAGAGTTTCTAAATGATGGATCAGTAGAAATGATAGGCGTAGAACCTGCTGGCAAAGGACTCGATACTGATGATCATGCTGCTACATTATCTTTGGGTAGTAAAGGAGCCATTCATGGATTCGAGTGCATTACTTTACAGGATAATGAGGGAAATCCATTACCGGTATATTCAATAGCTTCAGGCTTAGACTATCCTGGCGTAGGTCCACAACACTGTTATTTACGAGATTTGAAACGTGTTGAATATGTTTCTGTTGATGATAAAGATTGTCTAGATGCCTTCATGCAATTATCACGTTTAGAAGGAATCATCCCAGCATTAGAAAGCGCACATGCCGTTGCACATGCGATGAAAATTGCACCAACGATGTCGAGTGATAAAATTATTCTAGTGAATCTATCAGGACGTGGTGATAAAGACGCCGATTTTGTAGCCGATTATTTGTCGCTCTAACACTGTAAAATGTACCATCCTGAAATCCTCAGTTGGACGCGTTTGAGTGTGTGTTTTTTAGGCTTAGTGGTGCCGACTAGAAAGCCGGTCAACTGAGGATCCTAGGATTATGGGGTCGGTTGACCCCATAGACTATCTTCTACGTGCAATTATTGCATCATTAAGATTAGATAACAATTTTTCAGTATCTTCCCAGCCAATACAAGCATCGGTAATACTCTGGCCGTAGACTTCTGCTTTTCCATCCACTAACGCTTGTTGACCTTCAATTAAATGACTCTCAACCATCACACCAAAAAGACTGTCACTACCTTGCTGTATCTGTTCACAAACATCATCACAGACCAACATTTGATTTTTGAACTTTTTGTTAGAATTAGCATGGCTAAAGTCAATCATGATTTTTTTATTTAAACCAGACTTCTCTAGTTCAGCACAAACGGCCGTTACGTTATCAGAATTAAAGTTAGGCTCTTTACCGCCTCTTAAAATAATATGGCAATCATTATTACCCGTAGTTTCAACAATCGCTGAATGTCCAAATTTTGTAACCGACAAGAAATGGTGAGGTGCAGAAGCGGCTCCAATAGCATCTATAGCTATTTTGACATTACCATTTGTTCCATTTTTAAACCCTATAGGACATGACATACCTGATGATAACTCTCTATGCACTTGGCTTTCTGTTGTTCGGGCACCAATAGCTCCCCAGCACATTAAGTCAGCAATATACTGAGGTGTGATCATATCTAAAAACTCACCCGCAGTGGGCATACCTAGATCATTCAAATCGACAAGTAACTTTCTTCCAACTCTCAAGCCATCATTTAGTTTAAAACTGTTATCCATATAAGGATCGTTTATTAAACCTTTCCAACCTACTGTTGTTCTTGGCTTTTCAAAATATACCCGCATAACAATTTCAAGATTATCGTTGTACTGCTCACGTAATTTCATTAATCGCGTAGCGTATTCCAGAGCAGCTGTTGGATCATGAATAGAACAAGGACCAATTACAACAAGTAGACGGTCATCTTTATCATTGAATATATTGTGAATAGAATTTCTAGCTAAAAATACTGTTTCCACAGCTTTTTCGCTAGCAGGAAACCTTTCTATCAGAGCAACAGGAGGGAGTAATTCTTTAATTTTGTGGATGCGTACATCATCATTCTGGTTGAACATTAGACTAATCTTTTTTATCTTGGGCGCCAAGGCGGCTGTTTGTAATGTCAGTTTAACAATGTTATTCAATCAGAATCAATATAATTTCAACTTTAAATGTAACTTTAATAGCATTAGACACTCATATTTTGTATAAAATAAACAACTATCTATTAAAAAATACCAGTGGAATCATTGAATGCCAGAATTCGATACTGAACAAATATTTCCCTTAACAAAACAACAACAAGGATTATGGATAGAATGGAAACTTCATCCAGAAAATACATCCTATAACACCTGTGTAAAAGTTAAGCTTAAAGGAAAGTTAGACTCGAAAAAACTCGGTCAAGCATTAAATGATATTGTTCAATATTTTGATTCGCTAAAAGTCTATTTTGTTGAAAAGTCAGGCATCCCCTACCAGTGTATTAAAGATAAAGGCACTTATTTTTTAAACTATAAAGATATCTCAATTGAAGGACAGAATGAAACACCTGAGCAGGCTCAGCTAGGCCTAGATTTTTTATCTCAAACTCTTAACACGCCAATTGATCTTAAAGTATTTCCTATTGTTCGAGCATCGCTGATGAAAGTTGCGGATAAAACATACTATTTCATTGGTATGGTACCGCATATGATCTCAGACGGACGTTCAGCTGTACTCTTTTTAGAATCACTATCAATTGCTTACAACAGTGGTTATCAGGGGTTATGTGATGCCTACGACTCTACCATTAAAGGCTGGTCAGATTTTCATGAAGACAAGAGAAATCAATTTGATGCAGCGAAACATGCCTTATCAAAACAGCACTGGCAGGAACGATTGGCTGAAGCGAATCATTATCATGACTACAGTTACGGTAGAAAAAATACTACAAAAGATGATAAACAAGGACACCGTGTCTATTTTGATATTCCTTGCGAATTAGCAAAAGCATTGAAGGCCCACACGAGTAAAAATAGAACAACCTTATTTAATGTGATGGTTTGTGCTTTTGGAATATTCATTAATCGATATTTTTCATTAACAGATATTCTCATAGGATTTCCGATCAGTATTCGCCCTCCTGGCTACAAGCATCTATTTGGATTTTTTGTCAATATTGTCCCCATTCGTGTTGATTTATCCGGTGACCCGACTTATCAAGAATTACTAGAAAGAGTGTCTAAAAGTCGTAAGGAAGATAAAATACATCAGAAATTTCCGGCATTAGATATTGTTAATGCCGTTAGAGAAAATATTACTGATTTTGATGGTCAGTTATTTAATCTATCAATGGCCCAGACAGTTTCAAGGCTATTTAATCTAGAGCTTGATGGTATTGAAACTGAACCACTTGAGTCAGAATATAACGATGTTAATGATGATTTATCTTTGTCTTATGAGCTACTTGAAGACGGTATAGGTCTTTGGCTTGAATATCGAACATCTATATTTGATGAAGATTTTATCGATCAAGGAATTCAACATATTCGACAAATTTTAGAGCAAATTACCACTGCACCAGATACAACTCTAAGCCAATTCAAACTCCTTAGCCAATCGCAAAAAAAAGAAGTATTATCTTTTTCTCAGGGAGTTCTTCAAAAACAAACGAATACGATTAAACCACATTTTACTCATTTCATCGACAGTTTTGAATATCAAGTTAGTAACACACCTGAAACTATTGCCCTTCACTTCCAAGATGAAGATGTCTCTTATACGCAGCTGAATCAAATGGCGAATCAGTTAGCTAGACAGTTAATATCTACCGGCGTTCAAACAACTGATAAAATTGCCGTTTGTCTCAACCGTGGTCCTCAGCTTATCAGCAGTTTACTCGCAGTTTTAAAGACGGGATGCGCATATATTCCTATTGCTCCAGATTATCCTAAACAACGTTTTCAGTTTATTCTAGAAGATACTCAATGTAATTATATTATTTATGAAAATGATACAGCTGATATATGTAGAAGTTTGTCATCAAACACACTCAACCTGAATGAAACAATAGAGCAAAGAAGTTCGTTAAACGCCAATAACCTCGGTACCAATATAAATGGCCAAGATACTGCCTATATTATTTATACTTCGGGCTCGACGGGGAAACCAAAAGGAGTGATCATAAGTCACGCTAATCTTATTCCTCGCCTAGACTGTCTACAAAAAGAAATCCATCTATCAGAAACTGATGTGATGTTACAAAACACTGACTTTAGCTTCGATGTTTCTGTAGCTGAGATATTTTGGCCGCTAACTACTGGAGCTTCTTTAGCATTGGTTGCGCAGCAAGAGAGTAAATATCCAGATAGATTACTTAAACTGTTCGGTACGTATCAGATAACGGTCAGTTGCATGGTTCCTTCCTTATTGAATGCACTGCTATCTATTGCATCTCAAAACGATCTACAGTCATTAAAATATTTGCTCGTTGCTGGAGAAGTCATAAGTTCACTAACTGTCCAACACTTTTACCAACTAAGCACAGCAAAGCTCTATAATTTTTACGGCCCTACTGAGGCAACTATCTATGCAACATTTTATTATTCCAGGCCAGATAACAACATCAATTATGTACCAATTGGTAAACCTCTTTTAAATACTGAAACCTATATACTTGATGAGTACAAGCAAGTCCAAGCCAAGGGCGTTGCCGGTGAACTTTATCTTGCTGGCAAAGGAATTTCATCCGGATATTTAAATAGTCAGTCTGTTAATGAAAAAGTCTTTATTGATAATCCTTTTTATCCTGAATTTTCAGACTCAGAAAAATTGTATCGCACAGGAGATAAAGCTCGTTACATCAGCGATGGAAATATCGATTTTTTAGGGCGTATTGATAAGCAAGTAAAAATACGCGGCTATCGCATTGAAGTTGCTGAAATTGAAGTTAACCTCTCTACATTAGAAAATATCAAAGACTCCACAGTTAATGTTGACATCACCGACTCTTATCAGCAAACACTTATTGCCTATTTTGTTCG
>JAAGZM010000038.1 GCA_024206355.1 Gammaproteobacteria bacterium
CTATAGAATGCTATTCTGAGTGGTCATAAACGGTGCGGCTAGTATTTCGTGAAACAATATTGCGAGCAGCTCTAGAAACTTCGATTGAGGATGGGGTATGTTTATGATACTTTTGTAGAGTTCTCAATGTTAATCTAGTGTGGTGAAGAGTCAAAATAATCTCAATAGGTTGAATTTGGCAATATTACCATGTACTTTTTGTGAAATACTTCGCATGCTGTGTGATTACGAATACGATTGCGTAGATACGGCGATTAACATAAGTCAGTAAAGAATTAAAACAATAACTCATAACCAAAATACACGAAAATGAAAAAAAATGCACTGATTGTTGATGACTCCAGGTTAGCCTGCAAAGTTATGGCAAATATGTTGGAAACAATGGGAATCAAAAGTGTTTCCGTTTATTCTGCTGAAGAGGCCCTAGAGCATCTAAAGCATAGCCAACCGAATATCATTTTTCTTGATCACACCAT
Organism: Gammaproteobacteria bacterium; assembly: GCA_024206355.1. GTDB lineage: Bacteria > Pseudomonadota > Gammaproteobacteria > Enterobacterales. The sequence continues at coordinate 477 of JAAGZM010000038.1, forward strand.
GCCAGGAATGGATGGTTTAGAAACCATAAAAGTGATCAAAAGCAATCCACTCACTGCAATGATCCCAGTAATGATGTATACCGCAAAAGAAGGCGAGGTGTATGTTGGTCAGGCAAGGGCTTTGGGGGCTGTGAACGTATTGCCTAAGGGTATGCATAAAGAACAATTGGTTAACTCGCTTATCGAATTAGGGTTTATTGCTGATCCAAAAGCGAAAGAACAGACCAAGAAAACTGAAGTTCCTGTCATAGAATTGGATACAAAATCAGAATCGTCATATTCGAATGAAGCCACTGCATCATCAACCTCAAATGATGAACCTGCATGGAAGAAGTTCTGGTGGAAAAACGCAGAGCCATTTTTAAACCGACAAAAAGAACAGTATTTTGAAGGGGTTCGGTATTCAACCGGTCTACAAACCAGAAAGTTGACCCGAGAGTTTCATCAAACATTGGAGCATTTCGAGCATGCTTTAATCTCTCGTTTTGAGTCGATGGAAGATTTTAAAGAGTCAAAGGAGGTGATTTCGAATCACTCGACAAAGAGGCGTGTCTTTTTGTTAGGGGCGGTTTTTGTAGTCCTTCAGACAAGTGTGATTTGGTTGTTATACCAGGGTAACTCACAAAGTGAGCAGTCTCAGTTGACTCAAGAACAATTGTATCGAACTCAACTTAAGTTAGAGCAACAGCTTACTCATCTGAGTCAACAGTACGCGTTGTTGGAAGAAAAAACTCAAAAAATTGCCCATGGTATAGAAACTGAAGCAGTCGCTCAATCAATTGCGCTGGTTAACGAAGGGGGTGAAGTTATCGCCGAGAACCTATTGTTAGTTGACCAAATGAACGGTGAATATCATGGCGTAACCAACAATGGTTATCAGTTCATCGTTAACACTTATGGTGAAGTTGGCTGGCCGCTTGACGAGCGATTTTTTGTTACCGATGATTGTAGTGGAGATACATTCGTTCATTATCGAGATGCTTCAGTTTACCGAGGCAATGAGGGTGAAATTTGGTATGTAGACAAACAATCCCCTGCCTCACAAGTGATTGTTAGTTCCAAATTAGACAAAGAAAATGATTGTAAACCCATGGGCAATGAAATTCTCAACTTGCGATTGTTAGTTAGAGACCATCACCTTGAAACCGGGATCGATGAGAGTCAGACTTTGAAACTGTCTGTTTATTGACGAATTACGTAGGACACCCATCTCTTTACAAGCCAATCCATTTCAATAGTTACGGGGACAGTTTACTTAATTATGTTTCACATAATTAAGTAAACTGTCCCCGTAACTATGGAATTCCATCTGTTGATTCAAACTCCGCTAGCCAAAAGATGGTAAACTTTGTTGGATAGATATCTGAAAATGTTGTA
>JAAGZM010000248.1 GCA_024206355.1 Gammaproteobacteria bacterium
AAAAAATGGATTTCCGATATTTCGCATGAATTAAGAACACCGGTAGCTGTCCTAAGAGCTGAAATAGAAGCTGTGCAGGATGGGGTACGTCAAGTTAGTGATGAAACAGTAGATTCTCTTCATAAAGAAATACTTAGATTAACTCGGTTAATCAATGATCTGCATGACTTGTCTTTATCAGATAAAGGCGCTTTAAGTTATCATTATGAAAAAATTGATATTAATGAAATTATAAAAATACTGATTGATAGTGAAAAAGATAAGATAGGGAAAAATAATTTGGAAATGGAGTATTCATCATTTTTTACTTTAAAACCTATATACATTTCAGGAGATGAAGGCCGTATTACACAGCTGTTTACTAACTTACTAAACAATACTCGCCTTTATACTAACTCAGGTGGTAAGCTCCAAATTAATGGTGAAGTAGTTGATAATGATCTGGTGATTATTTGGTCTGACTCTGAGCCTGGTGTCTCAACAGAACAGCTAGATAAACTTTTTGATCGATTATACAGGGTGGAAACATCAAGAAATCGAAATACAGGTGGCTCTGGTTTGGGCTTAGCCATTTGCAAAAATATTGTTGAAGCTCATCAAGGAACAATCGTCGCTAATCATTCAAAAATCGGTGGCATTGAAATTAATATTAGCTTACCTATTTGGAGGAAATAAGCGGATGTCATTTCAACAAAAAATATTGATTGTAGAAGATGAGGGTAAATTAGCTCAATTGTTAAAAGAGTACTTGGAAAATTCCTCTTTCGGTGCCGAGATTATCAGCAATGGAAGCGAAGTGGAAAATTGGCTCACAGATAATCATTGTGACCTGATCATTTTAGATTTAATGTTACCAGGCAAAGATGGTGTGGATATTTGTAAGGACGTTCGCAGAAGTTCCGATGTGCCGATCATTATGGCGACCGCAAAGGTAGAAGAAATCGATAGGCTAATCGGTTTGGAGTTGGGAGCCGATGATTACATTTGTAAACCTTATAGTCCGAGAGAAGTGGTGGCAAGAGTCAAAGCCGTGCTAAGAAGAGTGGGGCGTGTACCGACGGAAACTAACAGCAAAATAGTATTAAATGAGAAAAAACTTGAAGTTACCTACAAAGATTCAAAAAGAGAGCTAACGAAAGTAGAGTTCAATTTATTCAGTAAGATGCATAATCATCCAGGTAATATCTTTTCCAGAGATCACTTAATGGATTCAATTTATGATAGTCAGCACGTGGTGAACGACAGAACTATCGATAGTCACATAAAAAAACTAAGAAAGAAACTGGTTGAAATAGGCCTTGAAAGCGAAGTGATCCAGTCTGTGTACGGAGCAGGCTATCGATTTGATATGATGGATTAGTGTTTTTATCTAAATTTATTTCACTTTCCATATTTCTTCCATAATTAATTCATAATTTTAAGCAATAATTAAACCTGATCAAAACAAACTTATTACTTTGGAGAAATTAAAATGATTAAATATTTAGTGTTCACATTGTTGTTGAGTGCTTTTGCAGTAAATGCTGAGTCACCCAACAAACCCCCGAGATTAGATTTTGAAGAATTGGTCAGTCAATTAAATATAGACCAAAACCAAGCTGCAGAACTTAGAGAAATCATGGAAAAGCATCGTATAAATCGAGAACAAAATCGAGAACAAAATCGAGAGTCCAGACGACAAATGCACGAAGCAAACAAAGAAGAAATCGCTGCAATATTAACTGCAGAACAAATGGAAATATTCGATGAATATATGAAAGAACATAGACCAAAGAAAAAACGACGCTCTAGAGATTAGAAATACGGGGACAGTTTACTTAATTATTTTCTATAATTAAGTAAACTGTCCCCGTATTTCTGTCGTTCATAATGGTACTGAATGTACTGAACACATCATTAGTAAAATGAAAGTTTCTCACATTATCTGATTCATCAGTATTTTTGAATTATCGATAGATCCAGTGGGTGACATTCTGTTGTTGAAGAAAGGTTTCGGCATTTTCTCCTTGTAATAAGCTCAGTGTAGCCAGTAAACCGGCTTGAGTGCATTGTTCGGCAGCAACAGTAACTGAACGCGGTGGATTTTCAATAGGAAAACCGGTAAACGGATTTAGAATATGACTATAACGTTTCCCTTCTTTCAACAAAAATCGTTGTGAGTCGCCACTTGTGGCTAGTCCACCTTGATGAATACGCACCATAGTTGTTCCTGTCTTTTCATCAAGAGGATTTTCAATACCAATATACCAAGGTTGGTTATTTTTCCGTGGTTGGGTTACTCTAATATCACCACCAAAATTTACCACTACCGAGAAGCCTTTTGCCTGCTGCTGGATCAAGCTGGCAACTTTGTCGGTAGCATATTCTTTTCCAATACCACCCAGATCCAATTCAAACTCTGATGGCAGAGTGATTGATTGTTCATTTAGTTGTACCTGTTGCCAACCAATAAAAGGTAATAAGTGCTTCACATCAGCAGCTGCCGGAACCTTATCTGAACCATCAAACTGCCAAATTTTTCGCAATACTCCTGCTGTAATATCAAATTTACCATCACTTAATTCATAGCATGTATTAGCAAAAGTCAGTAAGCGATATGTTTCTTCATCGATTGATACTGGCTTACTATTACTTTGATTTATGAGAGCGAGTACATTGTCATGACGATAGCGGCTGAATTTACATTCAATACGTAATGCTTCTTGTTGAGCAAGTAGAGTAAGTGAGTGGGCAATTGCTTTTTCGTCTGTTTCGATTAGCAATTCACATGGGCTGGCCATGGCTTGAAATAAGCCGCAAAAAAATCCATCTTTGCGGCTTAATGTAAAATCAGCAACAGTAGCCGACATTGCTTCTCCCGAACAAGGTGTATAATAATCACTTTAAAAGTGGTAGTTAACCTGTAATATCAGTGCTTCAATACTTGGATAAAGTTCTAAATCCTGCAATACTCCTGGCTCATCAAAGCCACTATTTTTTGGATTCTGTTTGTAATATTCCAACCTTACCGCCCATTCGCGATCATTATCCATTTTTTGACCATATTTTAAACCAATTGTAGTGGTATCCATTTCGCCAACACGATAGTCAGCACTAGCGGCGGTTAGCTGTGGTATACCTTCCATCAGAAATGGACGATAAAAATCAGCTGCTGTTTGATGATAAAACCTAAAATGTGGTTGAATGTAGTTATTATTGCTCAAGTCCCATCTGAATCGTGTTTCTATTGTTTGGGAATCTATACCCCAATCATCCGTTGCATAACGATAAGATACATCTATGACTCCGAAATCTGATGCATACTTGGTTTGCCAGTAAAGGCTATGTTTGGTTCGTTTATTTGGTCGTCCTTCGTATATAAAATCCTGAGTCAGCCCTCCTACATCTACCACACTCAAGTATTTATATGAATCAGTCATATAGCCATCAACCTGGCTATAACTATAGTTTAACTGCATCAGCATACGGCGGTTTATGACCTGAGTTACACCAAATATCAGATCAAGAGTAGATTTATCATCACTTTTCTCTAAACCATTGTCTTCATCTTCATCCTCATCCTCATCTTCATCTTCTACACTAAGAACCATACTAGAAAACGCAATAGGTATGCCTCCCATCGGATCGATAATATCATGCTGATAGGAAAGACCTGCTGACAAGGTAGTATTTCGCTGGAACAAATCTTTTTCCATTAAGCCACTTACCCCAAAGGATTTATAGTCAAATTCAACGGAAAAGTTTGTACTAATGGTACTTCTCCATGTAGAGGCGAACGGCTGCATCCAGGAACCTGCTAACTGTACTCTGGTATCTTGAAAAGTGTCATCTAGTGGCACTTCATTAGCGGCAACAGTGTAGTTTTCATTACCAGAAGGTCTTGAAAAGGTTTGAGCAGTTGGTTGTGCTACTGCACCATTTGCTGAGGCTCCGGTGAGTGTATCTATAACCAGCTTAAGACTGAATAGGCTTTCGTCTTCAAAGGTTTTATTAACACTTATGACACCTTCAGCAAGACTAACTCTGTCGGTTTCTCCATAGAAAAGAATAGCAGTATCATATTTCAGATCATCAAGTAACCCTTCAGCTTGAACAGAAGGTTGACCAAGTAGTGCGCATGTTGCACCAGCTAGTGCAGTTGCAAGAGAACCTTTTTTCTTTAGTTGCATCCACAACCTCCACCTGCAAATGAACGTCCACCACTAGTGGCTTCTTTGCTGAAATAGATATGATCATCTAATCCTAAATCGATCCCTTCTGCATTTAGTGCCATTTCATCTTTGGCCAGCAGATCCCGTTCCCAAGGTTTGATACCAATATTTGCACAGCCAGCAAGCTGTAAAAACAATATTATGGCGATGAAACGATATAGTTTAGATTTCATTGAATTAGTCCTTTTCCGCAAGCAAGTTTCTTATTTCCTGCTCATATTTATTCTGTTTTTTAACAAAAAAACCACGATGTCTTGAGCGCAAATTTCCCTTGCGATCAATCAGATAACTACTAGGCATACTTTCAACGTTATAGATTTCAGCAATAGCTCCTGTATGGTCATAAGCCACATCTAAATTAACCTGTACTTGCTTTAAAAACTCCTGTGCCAGTTCACGTTCGGCATCCAGGTTTATTGCAATCACCTTCAATCCTTTGCTACCAAGTCTGGCCTGAATATCGTTCATCCAAGGAAAAGAGCGGCGACAAGGTTTACACCATGAAGCCCAGAAATCTAGATACACTACCTGACCATTATAGTCGCTCAACATGGCTGATTTATCGCTGAATATTAGTTTGATATCTGGAGCTTTCTGAATTTTGGATGTCTGTGCAACAACAATTGTTGGGATAATAATTAGTAATGATAATAGCAGAGAAGTAAAACTTTTAAACACAGCAACGACTCCATATAAATATTTTTAATATCAGGATTATAATAACACAAT
>JAAGZM010000249.1 GCA_024206355.1 Gammaproteobacteria bacterium
AGAAGTGGTATCAAAAAAGATGGTACTCTAACTTTCAGAGAAGTAAACACATTACTAGATAATGGTGGTTACACATCTTGGGGAGCAACAACGCCTTTTGTAATGATGCAAACTTTTTCATCGCTTTATCGTGTTCCTCATTGTAATTATCAAACAAAAGTTGTTTATACCAACAATGTCTTCAGTGGTTCTTTCCGTGGCTATGGTAATTTACAAGCAACCTTTGCACTAGAATCACAGATGGATAGACTTGCTGAAAAGTGTGGTATAAATCCTCTGGAAATTCGTAAGAAGAATGCTCAGTATCCAGGAGAGATAACTCCTCAAGGACTTGATTACAGTACCTGTGGTTTTCAAGAGTGCATCGATACAGCAACTGATTCTAGTAACTATTTAGAAAAGTATGAGCAAAATTTAGTCGCTCAAAAAGAGAATAAATCTCATATCAAAAAAGGTATTGGTATGGCATCTTTGCTTCACGTAGGTGGTGGTGCAAAAATTTATGGTACCGATGGTTGTGGCACAATTTTAAAAATTGATGATTTTGCAAATGTCACTATTATTACCGGATCTTCGGAAATTGGTCAGGGATCAGAAACCGTATTATCACAATTTGTTGGTGAAGTTTTAGGGCTACCTGTTACCAAAATGAAGGTCGTAAATAATGATACCGATGTATGCCCATGGGATGTTGGTGTTCATGCAAGTCGTACAACCTTTATTGCGGGAAACTCTGCGATTAGAGCTGCTAATAAAGCAAAGAAAAAAATATTAGACGGTGCTGCTGAACTCTACAAACTCAACGCAGAGGATCTCGATCTTCGTGGTGAGCACATTGTTATGGATAGTGATGGCGAAGTCGTTGTTAGCTTAGGTAAATTTATTCGTGCGCTACACTTCTCAACCAAGTTCGATATGATCATTACTTCAGATTATTATGAGCCTCCTAGTGAATCTCAAGATAGAAGCTTCAAAGGTAATGTATCCGCATCTTATGCTTTTGGTACTCAAGTTATTGAATTAGAAGTTGATACTGACACGGGTGAAATTACTGTTGATAAAATAACCGCAGCACATGATGTGGGCAAAGTGATTAATCCAATGGGAATTGAAGGTCAGCTTGAAGGTGGTTTGATCATGGGAGTAGGTTACGCACTAACTGAGCAGTTATTGTTGAAGGAAGGCGTTGTACAAAATCCTAACTTTAGAGATTACAAGTTAATCACCGCACCTGAAGTGCCTGAGATGGATTTACACTTTATTGAAACCAATGATCCTGAAGGCCCTTGCGGTGCTAAAGGTATGGCTGAAGCTCCAGCAATTCCAACGGCTGCAGCTATTGCTAATGCACTTTTCAATGCAACAGGTATTCACTTTAGAGACTTACCTTTGACACCTGAGAAAGTCTTAAAGCGATTAAAAGAATACCAAAGAGAGCATTCCTGAGCTTATGAGAATAATCCTATGAAACAACGCACAGTACTTTCTCTTGAGCAGGCATTATCTCTGCCACATGCAACCTACCGATTTATGCAATTGGGCTATCGTGTTATCCGCATTGAATCAACACCGAATAAGTCAGGTTTTAATGGTGATCCCAATCGCTATATCGGACAAAATGTTGTCGATAACGATAGGCGTTCATATTTTATCGCTCCGAACGTGGGTAAAGAGACGATCGCACTAAATCTTAAGACGGACGAAGGGCGTGATCTATTAAAGCGAATTATCAAAGAGCTCGATGTTGATATCTTTTGCTGTAACACCTTGCCTTCTCGTTACGAATCAATGGGTATCGATTATCAGACATTAAAATCAGTTAAACCTGATATTCTTTGGGCTGGTATTTCAGCTATGGGGCCTGAATATCCAAATATTCCTGGTTATGATCCTGCTATGCAAGCCATGTCTGGATATATGGAGTTAACAGGTGAAGCAGACGGCCCACCAATGCTTTCTGGTATTCCTATCATCGACTTTAAAGCCGGTGATGAAGTTTACGCTAATGTTCTGTTGGGATTATTGGAAAAAGAAGAGTCTGGTGTAGGTCGAGAAATTAATGTATCCATGCTGCAAGCTGCAGCTTCTTGGTTAACAACTACGTTACCACTTTTAGACTTTGATTGTGATTATAGCGAAGTCAGTCGATGTGGCAATGAACACCGTAAATTTATTCCAGTTAATACTTATCCAACATCGGATGGATTTATTTTTGTAGCTATAGGCAATGATGTTCAGTGGCAACGACTTACTGGTATTGATAAATTTACCTGCATTGCAAATGATGTTAGAAAAAGTAACGACGGTCGTCATAAAGAGCGTACCTCTATTCATAGTGATATTGCTAAAGTAACATCTCAATATACAATGCAAGAATTAAGAAACGATTTTGAACAAAGTAAAATACCGTGTGCGCCCATTCAGACGATTGAACAGGTGCGAAATATGAAAGCTATTAGCGATCACGTAACTACCACAACAACTCCGGCTGGAAAAACAGTACATTTACCACCGCTAGCGGTAAACGGTGATGATTTTGTAAAAGACTACACGTTTGCACCCAAGTACGGTGAAAATACTTCTGCTGTTTTAGAAGAAGCTGGAGTAACTGCTGAAGAGATCAATCAATTAA
>JAAGZM010000250.1 GCA_024206355.1 Gammaproteobacteria bacterium
GGTCTCTAAAATAATCGAACTTTCTCTGAACAAAAATGCAGATAATGCTGATGACTTTTTCGAAATTGCTGAAGCACTAATTAACGAAGGACATGCTGAAGCAAGCGAATTGGTTACTAAAACTGTTTGCAAAAATGCAAATAAACATAAAAATTGTGATGCTAGGTAGCTTACTTAGTTACAGATACTTTTTTCCTAGAGACATCAATACGTTAAAGAGCAAATTTTCGGGACACAAACCATACAGTCAAAATTTTCCCAGACACGCTTTTTTTGTAAAGCAATATTTTTTATAGCTTCTTTTATTATGGTTTAAATGCTTGGTTATTTAACGGTACGCACTGCCCGCATTTCCAACCATAGAAATCACTCATGAACCTCGTCCTATTTGGCCTCTTGATATAGATAATTAGTGGTAATATTCAATAGAAATACATTGTTTCAGAAAAGATAGATAATTAAGTGAGCTTTTCATTTACAATATATATTTTATTAATTGCAGAAGAAATTCTCATAAATTGACGTTGATTATTTTATCATCACGTATACCTATAGGTTAAGGCAACTCAGAAATGATATATAGGATTATAATTTTAGTAGTCAGTGTTCTTTTGTGTGGTCATCTAAAAGCTGTTGATTATGAGTATAAGACAATAACAGCACCACGAGTTTTAACCACTGAGCAGGCTGATAAAGCAGCTGAAAATTATCAGAAATATTGTGCACTTTGCCATGGTAAAGATCGTGAAGGTTATGCCAATGACCATGCACCTTCATTAAAAAGTAAACAACTCCTGCAATCTGGTGTGCCACATAGTATTTTGCGGCCATTATCTTATGGCCGTGTCGGCACAGCAATGGCTGGTTATCTTGATGAAGTGGGTGGCCCGCTCACCATGGATGAAACCTGGGATTTAACCTATTGGTTATTTTGGCAGGAGAGCTATGACAGGCTTCAATTTACAGAACAACCTGTCATAGGCAATATTACTAAGGGGACAGAATTATATGCCAAACATTGCATAGAATGTCATGGTAAAAATGGTGAAGGAGTTAACGCCCCTGCTTTAACAAACCCCTCTGCACTTGCTCATAATAAAGATGAGTTTCTTCGTTTTACCATTCGAGAAGGTCGTGATGGTACACCCATGCAAGCATGGAAAAATTTACTCACTTCTGCTGAAGTTGATAATCTGACCGCTTTTCTCAGAAGCAAAGCAGATAGTTGGGATGATGGAAAAACCGTGCTAAGAGCCATGCCAACTAAGGATCAATACATACTTAATCCTGATAGTGAAGATCCAAATTTTGAGCTAAAAGATAATAAATATGTTATGGCAGCAGATCTCCATGCAGCTTTAAGAGCTGGAAAACGGCTAATGCTAATGGATACACGTGTGCCATCAGTTTGGCAAAGAGCACATATTAAAGGTGCAATCCCGATGCCCTATTATACAGATGTAGATGATATCGTGAGTGAGCTACCAAAGGATGTGGCGATTGTTGCCTACTGTTCTTGTCCAAGAGCCGCTGCTGACTATTTGGTAAATCAGCTACGTGACCGAGGTTTTAAGAATGCCATAACCCTGTATGAAGGTATCTTTGGCTGGATGAATTTTGGGTTTCCAGTGATGCGTGCTGAAGGTTTAGAAAATAATATGACATCACAACATTAAGCAAATTCACACCCAACTTTCATTATTAACTCTCAATACGCGACTCGATAGCTAATCAGCCAAATAATGGCGAATACCGATACCAAAGCTATTCATTCGCTGCCTTTCCAGATCAACCGAATCAATCGCAGCAAAGAGAACGGTATCTTTCCTTAAACGGTAATGCAGCTCAACCCCGGTACTTAATTCAACACCACCCAGGTTATCTCTGCCTACAGTACTACTATCGACAACAGTGCGATAGTCACTCTCCCAACTGAGCAAACCAACTTTAGCAGCTACACTAAAGCCATGCCCAAGTGGCAAGGTATAAATAGCAGAAACCAAAATAGCATCTCCACTATCAGGATGTATTCTGGCAACAGCATCGTAGTAATCATCCAGATTGCCGATATTAGTTCCTCCGGCAATACCAAGCGTCCTGTCACCCCAGTCGATGTAATCAACCTGCATTCCAAGGTATGCATTAAACTGATAACCGGCAAAAAGATGATACGAAGTGCCAGAAGTATCAAGAGAAATGATTTCTCCATCTATCCCCTGCTCTGCTATTGTAGTTTCAATGTCATTACGACTAACAGCAGTTTTTGCTGTACCGAGTTGCCCGCCAATATACCAGCCAAGCTCTAAA
>JAAGZM010000251.1 GCA_024206355.1 Gammaproteobacteria bacterium
ACAGCAACAGGTGACGCAGGGCGAACAGACACAGCAAGAACAGGTTCTTTTGCTGCAATGGGGGTAAGTGCTTATTATGATAGTATTTATGATGTGTTTGGCGGTGGTGTGCCTGCAACGGCTCCAGATGACGATAATATTATTATTTCTCACTTGCACACTGAAAGCGGCAATGGGAGCCTTGGGATTTCAGTTGTAACAGACCATTTAACTGTTAATCTTATAACAGTTGATGATGACGATTGTACTACTTATAAAAAAGCAACTGTTAATACTATCTCATACACAGCAAACCTATATCTGGCAACTTATGCCTCAAATAAAACAGGCTTCTTTTTTAAAGGTCTTAAATTTAACATTACAGGCCGAATAGATACAAGATTAAGAGCTTCAACAAACGTACCAAATACATTTTATGATTGTGATATAGACGCCACAGACTTATATAGTGCTTTTGGAAGAACTGATACTTATAACTGTACAATGACATTTACAGGGGCGTACAGCGTAACTCTAAGAAATAGTAGGCACTATAATGCCAAAATTAATTGCATGTACATAAATTGGAATTTACCATCATCAGTATTATTAACAGAATTTTACTATTGCGATTTTTCTGGTAGTACATCAACAAATTTAATGCGGTACAAAGAATCAAGAACAAAACTCTATAGATGCAAACTTAAAGGCACAGGATATTACTATTCAACGTACTCAGACATACAATGGGGTGTAGAAATATTATTTTGTGACACAGGGGAGGGAGCCTGGGTTACGAGAATACACCAAGCCTCGGTAGGGCAAACTGAGACAGATAATTACTATTATCTTAATGGAACCTATGATGGCTCGCGCGGACTAC
>JAAGZM010000252.1 GCA_024206355.1 Gammaproteobacteria bacterium
GGTAACAACTTAGCCATTGACTTACGGCTCAATTCAGATGTTTTAGGCTGGACACTCTCAACAAGCATTTCAGCTGTTTCTATAAATACTGAAAAATCGTTGCTATCCTCACCTGATTTTAAATACTCAAGGAAAAGTACCTTAGTCCAAAAATCATCTAGAATTTGGTTAATGATTGGAGGTACACGCTTGTTTTCACATAAAGTATGAAGTATTGACTCAACTAACAGTCGTGCATTATCGGCTTTAACTGTCTTACTGGTTGTATCTTTCTGACTCTGTTCCTTACCCTCATCGATATGTTCATCGCCCGATAGAAATTGACTGAACTGCTCTTGTATTAAGACAAATAGCTTTTTATCGGTTCGATAATCATTTAATACCTTATCAATGACTGAATTGGTTTCAGACAAAAGCATGTCTATTCCACCTATATGAGTAGGATCCCATAGACTAATTGATTGGGATAAGTCATTAAGTAACTGCCTAGCTGGATGCTCTTTATTGACAAAAATACTTTTATCTTGCAGCCCTAACTTCAAATAAGGAATTTGCAAACGAGCAATGAGGTACTTAATATTTTCAGGAATGTACACATCTTCCATAATAAAACTGAACATCAACTCTGTCATATCCACGACATCGTCATTAATTTGGCCAATTGTCCAAGGGTTGATCTCACCTTCAGGCACGGCATTATTGGCGACTAATAAGCCCCGAAGATTAAGCAAATGATTACTAGCGTAATACTGGCTATCATCGATCTCACGATTTCGTTGAAGTCTGTCCAGCAAATTCACCAATTCATTGGTGCGTCGTTCAGGTAGAGGTTCTCCTCCGTGTTCTATCTCGAACTCTTCAGAACTTTCAGAAGAGAGACTGACTGAGTCAAAGTCAGGTATCTCTGCAGAGCCATCAATATCGCCAAAGGCATCTTCATAATCTGTCTTCTCGTCAGCAATTAATGATTCAGCTTGAGCTGATTTAAGGATTGATTGCCGTGCCTTGGGTAATTTTTCAATAAAACTATTAATATTTTCAAAAATTTGAGGTAAAACATACAACACTTCTTTATCGAAAAGCCCATACATTGCAAGATTGCCTTTTGCTGTAAGCTGCATAGTTTGAACGGCTATCAACCAGGCTTTAACCATATTCCCAGGATCAAAGGGATTAATGTTATGCAGGATCCAGTCATCGCCCATCATGCCGTTAATACTTCTAGTAATAGAATGCAGAGGTAATTCCGTACGGGTTCTTGCCTTACTGATAATCGTTTCAAGAGCTAGCTTTCCTTCCAGATCATTGATACCGGAAATATTGGATGTATCAACGCTCCCCTTTTTGGTTTGGTAAGAGTCACCCGTTAGTGCATCAAAAGCATAGCCCATTGATTCTTCAAACTTATCAACAACCGTACTTTTATTAAAATCAAGTTCATGCATGGTTTCCAGATATAGTGTTCTATCACCAGGAAAAGTCGTTTGATCGGCAAGATTAGTGAAATGATCAGGAGCAGCATCTAAGGCACTTTTTACTTGGGCGCAAAATAGATTCATGCAATAGGTTTTTATCTGCTTCGTTATTTCAAACAAGCCATGTATCTCCTGATAATCTGATGCCTATTTATTAAATAAACTAAATAGCATCCGGACTTCGATTTTTTATAAGTATATTTTACTTTTTTTGTGTTATTCGTATATATAATAATTATATGAAGTATTTTAATCGCTTTTCACACTAGATATCTATAGCTGCAAAAAAATGTTATCAATTAATCGTTTACTGAGCGAGAATATCAGGGATAATAAAGCAATATGCAAAATAAACACCAGAATCAAAATTCTGACAACGATCAGCCAACCCAAAGTATAGGACGTGGTATGTATGCCATTGCCTGGCTTTTTGGACTTGCACTTTTAACCCTGTTTTTCTCTGGGCATGAAGAACGAAAGATTAACCCTAACAAAAACCCTGACTCAAGCATGCAAAATGGTGTTGCAGAGGTTGTATTACAACAGAATCGACAAGGGCATTATGTGACTAATGGCACAATAAATGGTCATGAAGTGGTATTTTTACTGGATACTGGAGCAACAGATGTTTCTATTCCTGCTCATATCGCTGACGATATAGGTTTAAAAAGAGGCCGTAGCATGCAGGTATCAACAGCGAATGGCACAATAAAGGTATATCAAGCATGGCTACAAGAGGTAAGTATTGCTGAGATTGTACTAACAAATGTAGATGCCAATATTAATCCGGGCATTAAGGATAATTTTATATTGCTGGGTATGAGTGCCCTAAAGCATCTTGAATTTACTCAACGTGGCCGTACACTTACTTTGAAGACTTATCAATAATCATAGAATACTGTTAGACTCATCTATAAAAAGACTTGAACTATTTTTGAAAAAAAAATTACCCTAGAATCCTCACAGTTTCATAATCTAGAGCATATCTCCTATTTTGTAGTAAGATATGTCCTAAATAATTCAACCAACTCTATTGGCAAAATAATGAAGCCACATACATTTAGATATGACTACAAGTTAGCACTTACTGACACTATCTCTAAAATGGTGCAGCAGGCCTTGATTGAAGATCTCAACACTTCAGAATGTGGAACAGATATCACTGCTGAACTTATCCCAGTGCAACAAACCATTAAAGCGAGTCTCATCTGTAGAGAAGAAGGCATTCTTTGCGGGAAAGACTGGTTTAATAAAGTGTTTAAGCAGTTAGATAATACGATTAGCATAAAATGGAATGCTGATGATGGTGGATCACTGACTGCCAATATGGAAATTTGCCAGCTAGAAGGTCCAGCAAGGGCTATCTTGACGGGTGAGCGTGCTGCAATGAACTTTTTGCAGACATTGTCTGGTACTGCTACGGTTACTGCGCGATATGTTGTCGAGTTAGCGGGGACAGGGTGTCGATTGCTGGATACTCGTAAGACGGTTCCTGGATTTCGATTGGCGCAAAAGTATGCGGTTACTTGTGGTGGTGGGCATAATCACCGTATAGGTTTGTTTGATGCCTTTTTGATTAAAGAGAATCATATCTTAGCTTGCGGAGGGATTGAGAAAGCTGTGCGTCAAGCTAATGAGAGCTATCCAGGACACCCTATTGAAGTTGAAGTTGAGTCAATTGATGAGCTCACACATGCACTTGATGCTGGAGCTGTCGTGATTATGTTAGATAACTTTACTAATGATGAAAAAATTGAGGCAGTTAGGATAAATGCTAATCGAGCGGCACTTGAAGCTTCTGGAGATATAACCTTGGATAATTTAGCTGAAGTGGCAAAAACAGGGGTTGATTATATTTCTGTTGGGGCTATAACGAAACATATTCGGGCGCTTGATTTGTCTTTGAGGGTTAAAAAGTGACGTTTATCGTCACATTGGAAACATTTACATGACGCAACGCGTCACACCCGTCCATTTGAGTCATAACATATCTAAATCTACGATTTGTTTATTTATTATTAATAATATATTTATTTTTAGAATATATTTGCATTTCAGCAAGTTAAGGATTATTCTTCACCAAATACTAGAATTTGATAGTGTTTTTTCAGTTAATAATGGACATTGGCACAGCTTGTGCTTTGCTTAATAGTATTAATAGTTTTATTAATGACAGATAATAATGGTGGA